>JAAZHP010000086.1 GCA_012510625.1 Bacillota bacterium | reverse complement strand
CCTGCGGTCATCTTCTCTCTATCAGCCTGAGAACCTGAACAGCCAAGGGCATGAGAGGATCGGTGTTCATTATTCCAAAGGTATAAAAAGGAAATTATATAGTTGGGAGAATTGTGTTAATTTTCCGGCAGCAATGTGCTAAAATAGAAGGGGAGGGCTGCCGGTGAAAGATAAGTCGTTGCCACCCAAAGAACGGCCGGGCAAGCGCAGCGCCATTCTCCCGGGCGGCGAGGATGGACAGCTCCTGCAGACGATCATTGACTCTCTGTCCGACGCCGTCTCGGTGGTTGATGAAAAGGGAATGGGGCTGATGATCAACCGCGCCTATACCCGCCTTACCGGGATGACCGCGGAGCAGGTCCTGAACAAGCCGGCCACTGTCGATATTGCCGAGGGGGAGAGCGTTCATTTCCAGGTTCTAAAGACGAAAAAACCAATCAAGGGTGTGCGGATGAAGGTGGGGCCCTGGCGCCGCGATGTCGTGGTCAGCTGTGCCCCTTTGCTGATCAACGGCGAACTTAAGGGCAGCGTCGGGGTGATCCACGATATTTCGGAAATCCGCCGCCTCATGGATGAACTGGAGCGGACCCGCCGCCTGGTGCGCCGCCTCGAATCCCGCTACACCTTTGAAGATATCATCGGCCGCAGTCCCAGGCTGCAGGAGGCGGTGGAAAGGGCCAGGCAGGCTGCCCGGACCCCCGCCAGCGTACTCCTGCGCGGCGAATGCGGCACCGGAAAGGAGCTCTTTGCCCACGCGATCCATCATGAAAGCGACAGGTCGGCGAAACCCTTTATCCGGGTGAACTGCGCTTCGCTTACCGATACCCTGCTGGAAAGCGAGCTTTTCGGTTACGTTGAAGGCGCTTTTACCGGGGCCAAAAAAGGAGGGAGGCGCGGCTATTTTGAAGAGGCCAACGGCGGCACGCTCTTTCTTGACGAGATCGGAGCGATGAGCCGCGAAGCCCAGGCCAGGCTGCTGCGCGTGCTCCAGGAAGGAGAGATCACCCGGGTGGGTGAATCCCGCCCCATTACCATAGACGTGCGGGTCATTGCCGCCACCAATGCCGATCTCGAAGAGCTGCTGAGAAGCGGACGCTTTCGTGAGGATCTCTATTACCGGCTGAATGTGTTTCCCATCCATGCCCCGCCCTTGCGGGAGATCCGCGAAGACATCCCCCTGCTGGCCGATTTCTTTATCCAGCGCTACGGCCAGGAATACGGCAGGTTGGGCGTGGAACTGGCTCCCGCGGTTTACAGGCGGCTGCAGGAATACGATTGGCCCGGCAACGTCCGCGAGCTGCAAAATGTGATCTCGCGGGCCCTGATCAACCTGGGTCGAGATGAGACGGTGATCAAGGAGCGCCACCTGATGATTCCCTTTGCCAATACGTCCAGGCGCGAATCACCGGCAGGAGCCTACCGGGACAGGGGTTCCCTCAAAGAGCTGCACCAGAACTGGGAGAAGGAAATTCTCCGGCAGGTGCTGCAGCAATGCGGCGGCAACAAGACCGCGGCGGCCCGCCGGCTGCAGATCTCCATCCGCACTCTTTACAACAAGTTGGAGCGCTACGGGCTGCATAACTAGTTGCGTAATATTGACAAGAAGAATTCTTTTAAATCCCACAAAACCTGTACCAATTAAGGTAACAAAATAGATTGATAAAGCGTCTGTGTAATAATAGGGGCAGGCACAAGGCCTGCCCCTACAAATAATTGGGAGGCGGGATGAAAAGAAGAGGCTGCCCTTTGGGGCAGCCTCTACAATTTTGGCGCTGCCAGGTTTTGTTAATAGCAGGGGGGATTGGTATGGCAATTGCAATATTATGAATTGTATTGAATATTGAACAGTAGGGAGGAGAAAGCATGGCCGGCTATTTCACGAAGATGGTACCCCTGGGATATGAAGAGCTGCACCTGTTTCATGATCCGCCCAGCGGCCTCAAGGCAATTATCGCCATCCACAACACTGCGCTGGGTCCGGCGCTGGGCGGAACGCGCATGTTCAACTATCCCACCGAGGAGGCCGCGGTGGAAGATGTCCTGCGGCTGGCCCGCGGCATGACCTACAAGGCTGCGGCGGCAGATCTTGGCCTGGGCGGCGGCAAGGCGGTGATTATCGGCGATCCGGCGCGGGATAAAAATGAACGGCTGCTCCGGGCTTACGGGCGCTGCGTGGAGAAGCTGGGAGGACGCTATATCACCTCCGTGGATATGGGGATCGACGAGAAGGATCTTGATTGTGTTCGCCTGGAGACAGAACATCTCCTCGGCGAATCGACCGCGGGAAACCCTTCTCCTTATACCGCCTTCGGCGTCTGGCGGGGGATGAAGAGATGCGCAACCGAGGTCTACGGGGAACCCGGCCTTGAAGGGCTGACGGTGGCGGTGCAGGGCCTGGGCGGCGTGGGCAGCGCGCTCTGCCGGCATCTTGCAGAAGAGAGGGCCAGGTTGATCGTTACCGACATCGATCCGGAAAAAGTAAAGAGGGCTGTTGAACTCTGGGGAGCGGCGGCGGTGGAACCGGGAGAAATCTACGGCCAGGAATGCCATATCTTTGCCCCCTGCGCCGCCGGCGCGGTGATCAACCCGGAGACGATTCCCCGGCTGAAATGCCGCATCGTGGCCGGTTCGGCCAACAATATGCTCCTGGATGAAGAGAGCGGCGCCGCACTCTACCGGCGCGGCATCCTCTATGCCCCCGATTACGTGATCAATGCCGGCGGCCTCATCTTCGTGGACTGCTGCCGGCTGGGGATTACCGATCCTGAAGAGATCCGGGGCATTATCGCCCGCCTCGACGAGAGGCTGCAGGCGATATTCAGGCGTTCGCGTGAAGAGAAGAAGCCGCCGGAAGTAATAGCCGATCTGATAGCCGAAGAGCGAATCTACAGCGCAATGAAAGCCTAAACCGCTACCATACGGCAGGGGTATGCAATTATCTGCAGGCAATCTGCTGCAAAATGCAGATTGCTGCAAGGAGGCAGAAACCATGCTCGAGATGACCGAATTTCGTTTTCACGGGAGGGGCGGACAGGGAATTGTCCTGGCCGCCGCAGTATTCGCCGAAGCTATTTTTCGAGAAGGGCTCTACGCCAGGGCCTTCTCCCTTTTCGGCGCTGAGAGGCGCGGTGCGCCGGTGACCGCTTTTGTCCGGGCCGGCCAGGAGAGGTTGATGCCCCGCTGCCGGGTTTACCGGCCCGATTATGTAATGGTGATCGATCCGACCATGACCGGAACGGCCATCCCGGCAGGCCTGAAGGAGGGAGGCGTGCTCCTGGTCAATGACCGGGAGAGTGAAGAGGAGACTCCTTTTTTGAGCAGCCTGCCCCCGGGCGGTTCCTACCGGATCTACCGGGTCGACGCCTCGGCGATTGCCTGGAAGCATCACTTAACCATCGGCAGCTTCCCGGCGGTAAATGCGATCATGGTGGGGGCGCTGGCCAGGGTCAGCGGACTGGCCTCGCTGGAGAGCGTCCGGGCGGCGGTGGAGAAAAGAATTACCGCCCGCCTTGAAGATAACCTGCAGGCTGCCGCAGAAGGATACAGGCAGGTTAAGGAGGTGACCGCAGTTGGCCGGAACTTCCAAGCCCGCAGTCTATAAATACTCGCGCGGCGCCCAGCCGGGCACGGCCGCCAGGACAGGGGACTGGCGCTTTCTCACGCCCAATTGGATTTACCGGCCGTCGCCGTGCCGTATCGCCTGCCCCCTCGGCAGCGAGATTCCCGCCTGGCTGGAAGCGGTCAAGCGGGAGCGCTTTGACGAAGCGTGGCGGATCCTCCGCCGGAGCAATCCCTTTCCTGCCATTAGCGGAGCGGTTTGCTTTCATCCCTGCACCGAAAACTGCAACCGGGGGCAGCTTGATGAAAGTATTGCCATCCCGGAACTGGAGAGGGCGGTGGGCGAATGGCGGCAGAAACATTACCGGCCGCCGGCCGGTCCGCCCGTGACCCGCGGCAGGGTGGCCGTGATCGGTTCCGGACCCGCCGGGTTGAGCTGTGCTTATTACCTGAACCGCGCCGGGATCGGGGTGACCGTGTTTGAGCGCGCCCCTGTCTGCGGGGGCCTCCTGGCGCTGGGGATCCCCCAGTACCGGCTGCCGCGGGCGCTGCTCTCCAGGGAGCTGGAGATGCTCAAGGATGACGGAATCATTTTCGAGACCGGCGTGGCGGCCGGTGGGGAGCTGCCGCTGGACCGGCTGAACGAGGAATATGACCTGCTCTTCCTGGCTGTGGGAGCGCAGAAAGAGCGGCCTCTCAATATCCCCGGGGCGGAAGCTGCCGGCGTGATCAGCGCCTACGAGTTTTTGCGGCGGGTTAACCTGGGAGAGACGGTGCGCCTTGTCGAACCGGTGATCGTTGTGGGCGGCGGCAACGCCGCCGTCGATGCCGCCCGGGTGGCCTTGCTGCAGGAGGGGATCACCCGGGTGAGCCTGGTTTACCGCCGCACCCGCAAGGAGATGCCCGCCACCGCCGATGAAGTGGACGCGGCGGAAAAAGAAGGGGTGCAGCTTTATTTTAACCTATCCCCGCAGGCGCTCCGCCTCGAAGAAGAGCGGCCGGCGGAAATACTGTTCGAGCAAACGGAGACGGCGGAAGGAAAAATAAAAGTACTGCCCGCCCCGCCGCGCAGCTTTGCCTGCGGCACCCTGATCTACGCTTTGGGGCAGCAGCCCGATTGGGAGGCGCTGGGCCGGCTGTCGCGCGAGCTGACCCTTTTTGCCGGGGGGGACCTGGTGAGCGGGCCTTCCACTGTCCCGGCGGCGATTCAGGCGGGGCGGCTGGCGGCGGCGGGAATCATGGAACGGCTGAAAAGGCGGCCGGGGACGGGTGAAGCGCAGTTTCTCGAGGGGAAGCCCGTGGTGGGCTTCGAAGAACTGAACCTGGCGGCACTGCCGAGCGCCCATCTGACGCGGCGTCTTTCAGATCCGGTTGCCGAAGCGGGGCGCTGTATCGGCTGCGGCACATGCAGTTCCTGCGGCCTCTGCGCGCTTTACTGCCCCGACCTGGCGGTACAGTGGCGCCGGGAGCGCTACGATGTCAACCTGGACTACTGCAAAGGTTGCGGCCTCTGTGCCCGGGAGTGCCCGGCCAGGGCGCTGGTGATGAAAGGAGGCTGGGAAGATGCCTGTTGAGATGATTACCGGCAACCGGGCCGCAGCCCTGGCGGTGCAGCAGGCCGGGGTGGACCTGGTGTCGGCTTACCCGATTACCCCGCAAACCGCGATTGTCGAAGATATAGCGGATTTCTGGGCACGCGGCGAACTGGGAGGGGAATTTGTCAGTGTAGAATCTGAATACGCCGCTCTCTCTTACTGCTGCGGGGCCTCCGCAGCCGGAGCGAGAACTTTTACGGCCACCTCCTCGCACGGCCTCGCCTTCATGCACGAGATGACCCACTGGATTGCCGGGGCGCGCCTGCCGGTGGTCATGGCCGTGGTTAACCGGGCCCTGGGGGCGCCCTGGTGCCTCGACCCGGACCAGGGCGACAGTCTCTCGCAGAGGGATACCGGCTGGATCCAGCTTTACTGCGCCAGCGCCCAGGAGATCTTCGACACCATCCTGCAGGCCTTTCCCCTGAGTGAAAGTCTGCTTTTGCCGTGCATGGTCGTGCTGGACGGATTTTACCTGTCGCATACTTATGAAGCGGTGGAGCTGCCGGAACCGGAACAGGTTAAACGTTTTGTCGAGCCGCCGCGCTTTGCGGCCCAGGTTGATCCCCTGCAGCCGGCCAATATGCACGGCCTTGCCTCCGGAGAAGAGGTTTCGCGGCTGGTGCGGGAGCGCCACCGCGATCTGCAGCGGGTTCCCGCGGTCTTGAAGGAGATTAACGAGCGCTTCGCCGCCATCTTTGGCCGCCGCTACGCCCCGGCCGAGGGAAAGGCTCTGGAGGGAGCGGAGACGGTGGTGGTCACGGCGGGCAGCATCTACGAAACGGTGGTGAGCGCGCTGCCGGGCCTGGATAAAACAGGAATGATCCGGATAAAAGTATTTCGTCCATTTCCGGCGGAGGAGCTGCGGTCCCTGCTCAAAAAAAGCGAGGCTCGTCGCATCATTGTCATTGACCGGAATTGCTCCCCGGGGGCGGGCGGGATCCTGGCCCAGGAGCTCAAGTCGGCTCTTTACAATGACGGATCCGGTCCTCTGGTGCAAAACCTGCTTCTGGCCGGGGGCATCGATCTCAGCCCGCAGATGCTGCGGCAGCTGGTGATGGAGGCTCCAGCAGATTGCTCGGGCGATTTGATCATGGAACAGTGGGGGGTTGACCTGAGATGATCACACCGGAAGAAGCCCAGAATGGAGGCCTGCTCTATGCGGGTCACCCGGCCTGTCCCGGCTGCGGGGCGGCCCTCTCGGTGCGCTACCTGACGCGCGCCCTTGGAGAGAAAACTGCCTTTGTCATTACCGCTTCCTGCTGGAGCATCATTGCCGGGCTGCCGCCCCTGACCAGCTTAAAATGCCCCATCCTGCACTGCACCTTCCCCAGCGCGGCTGCGGTAGGGAGCGGCGTGAAAAGAGGGCTGGTCCGGAAAGGAGACAGAGAAACCAACGTTCTCGTGCTTTCCGGCGACGGCGGCACCTTCGACATCGGCCTGCAGGCGCTCTCGGGCGCGGCGCAGCGCAATGAAGATATCATCTTTGTCTGCTACGACAATGAAGCTTACATGAACACGGGGGGGCAGACCAGCTCGGCCACTCCTTACGGCACCCGCACGGCCACGGCGCCCTTTCCGCTTTACCAGGACCGGCCGAAGAAAGATATGATCAGGATCATGGCCGCGCACGGCATCCCCTATGCGGCCACGGCTACGGTAGCTTTTGTAGACGACATGCATAGAAAGTTTGCCGCCGCCCGGGAAATCCGCGGCTTCCGCTTCTTTCACCTGCTGAGCCCCTGTCCGCCGGGCTGGGGCGCCGAACCCGATGAGACGATCCACCTGTCGCGCCTGGCGGTGGAGAGCTGCCTTTTTCCTCTATACGAGGTTAGAGACGGAGAGCATTACACGCTGACCTACCGCCCGGCGCAGAAAAAGCCGCTGGAGGAATACCTGAAGCTGCAGCGCCGTTTTCACAGCCTGGAGAAGGAGCAGCTGGAGGCGATGCAGCGGCAGCTGGACCTTAACTGGCAGAAGCTGCTGCAGCTGATAAATTGAAAGGTGAGAGGTTAGAAGTTAGAGGTGAGAGATTGTTGCCGGGCTAGGGGCTGTCCTTTTTGGGACAGCCCCAGTTGGAAAATTATCGATTTTTACATTAGGCCAACCCCCGCAGGGGTTAAAAGCATTTATAACTCCCCCCCGACCCCCCTTTTTCCAAAGGGGGGCGGGGGGGAGTTCACAGAGACTTTCGCAAAGGGGGGAGTATTCGTTATCTATCAGCCGCCGGCGAGGGGCGGAAAGATTGAAACCACGTCACCGTCCTGTAACCGGGTATTTTTCCACTTCAGGTGGGCGATATTCTTGCCGTTAACGAGAATGGTGGCCAACTTCAGCTTGGCGGCAAATTCATTTCCGTAGCGCTCCTTGGCTTCCCGTAGCAGAGCTTTTACGGAAGAAGCCTCTGTAAGAAATCTCTTTTCTCCGGCGGCAGCCCGCAGTGAAGCATACAATTTTACCTCAACCATGAAGCGGCATCCTCTCTTTTCTCAAAAGGCATCAGTTTCCGGCTATGGCGGCTCCGGAAGAGTCTGCTGCAGCTCCCGGTAGCGAAGGCTCCTGTTCAATGCTAAGTGCCTTCAGGGTTTTAGACCTGGGGACACCGTCGCTGCTCCATCCCCTGAATTGGTAATACTTGGGGAGCATCTTTGCCAGGGGCACCCGTGAATTGGGTTCCTCGCTCCGCTGCAGCTCTTCGGTCAGACGCGCGGGCAGGGTATCGTCCGCGGCGGTCAGGCCTTCCCGAAGGTTGAAGATGCGGTCCATATTCACGACCCGCTTCCCCAGTTCCATGAGCCGGCCCAGGGTGAAGCGCCGCCCGGTACAGTGAGCGTGTGCCTTTACCTGGGGGAGCATGAAAAAGGGTGGCGGCACAGGCAGTGTCCAGGCGGGCAGCGATAGCGCCCTGCCGATGAGGTTGCCGCCGTAAAGGAAACCGCTGCGGATCATTTTCGAGACGAAGCGAGAACGGGCATTGATCTCGATAAGCTGCCGCGGGAGAAACATGTAGACGGTGAAGATGCAGCAACCCAGAGAGCTCACCGCTTCCATGGTGGTCTGATTGAGGATAACCAGGCCCGGTTTCCCGATTGTGGAGTGGGGATCAACGGTTATGGGACCGTTTGCTTCCAGGTAGATGGGGTAGCCGGCGGCGATATGGCAGCCTCCCCTGCTGGCAATGGCATATCCAAGTCCCTGGCCTACTGCGCCCCGCGGTTCATATGAGGCGATTTCAAGGCCTTTTACATGAATGGCGAATTCTTCTCCGCCGTATTTTTTTGAAAGAAATCGAACCCCTTCGGCCATATCATCTCCGAGGCCCCGCCGGTAGGCAATATCCTCAATGGCCCGGCTGATCCCGCTGGTTTTGCCGAAAGCAAGGTCTGTTATGAGCAGCCCTTTTTCTCCGGCTTCCATGACAAAACCGAGCGTATTCCCCAGTGATATGGTGTCCAGGCCGAGCAGATCGGCCTGGTAATTAAATTCGATTATGGCCGACAGATCAGCGTTCATGATATTGGGTCCAAGAAGACCCACAGTTTCGTATTCAGGCCCCTTTATCTTTTTTCCATTAAGCTCAACCTGCCTGCCGCAGGCCACCGGGCAGCCGCGGCAGCCAATGTTTTTGACCAGGTATTTTTCAGCCAGGGTTTCGCCGCTCACGGCATCGGCTTCAGAAAAGGTTCCGTAGCGGAAATTCCTGGTGGGAAGGGTGTATGTGGCATTGCACTTGTTGACAAAAGCAGCGGTGCCGTAGCGGGGAAGCTCTTCGCCGGTGGCCGGATGCCGCCGCGACAGCTCGCGCCATTTTTTGCAAGTATTCTTGAATTTCTCTTCGTGGGCCACCCGGACCTTTTGATCTCCTCCGGCGATTACCGCTTTAAGGTTCTTGCTGCCCATAACCGCGCCCACACCGCCGCGGGCAGCGACTCTCTCTTCCGAAATTACAGAGGCAAACTTGACCAGGTTTTCTCCGGCCGGGCCGATGACGATCTTGCCGGTTCCGGCGGGCAGCTTTTCCTGTGTTTTCTGAGTATCCAGGCCCCATAACTCCGCGGCATCTTCAATGGACACATCATCTCCGTCCACCTTCAGATATACCGGCCTGCGGGCTTTTCCAGTTATGATCAGGGCATCGTAGCCTGCTCTTTTCAGGTGAATACCGAAATCGCCTCCGCAATTGGAATTGACGATAGCGCCGGTAAGCGGTGATTTAGTGGTGATATTGAACCGGTTGCTGCTGGGTGCGCCCGACCCGGTCAAAGGTGCGGTGGTGACAATGAAAACATTCTTTTCAGTTAGAGGATCCGCAGAGGGCGGCAGCAGATCGTAGAGCAACCGCGCCCCCAGGCCCTTGTTGCCCACATACAGCTCAAGCATACGATCGGGCAAGGCGTATTTCTTTACCCGGTTGGAAGCCAAATCGACTTCCAGCACTTTTCCCATATAACCGCCGATCATTTTACCCTCTCCTTGTTATTTTCTTAGTGTAGGACTGAAATAGCTAAGAGAGTAAGTGTACAATTTAATAGTTAAATTTACCTACCTGGATTCTATCAGAAGATTAAAAAAAAGTCATGCCTGTTTATAAATTATAAACAGATTTTTAAATCCAATGAAATTTCCTGGTTCTGCCTAAAATGATTATTTACCTGGAGGGATAAATTTGCTATAATTGATTCACTCATATGACGATGCCCTCTTTATTAATTGCCATAATAATACCTGCTGCACCTTGCGGATTATATAAAGGACCGGTAGGATTGTGAGAAGCATGCCAACCTTCACAAGAGACAAAACAACTGAAACAAAAGATTTCAACCGCTATACCTACTACAGCTATGAGCTAAGGCGCCAGGTCAAGATAAGCCTTATCTTTAGAAAGATCCGGCTGTTTTATATAGGCTACTGTATTATTTTCCTGGTGGCGGCATACCCATACTTAAACTATTCAAGGCTTGCTGCAACAGGTTTGATTGTATTATCCACCGCTTATGGCATCCTGCGATATTTTAGGGAATCGAGAATGGAACGGGAATGGCCGAGAGATTTCTGGCTTGACCTGTTCGACTATATTATTATTGGCATCCTCGTTTATATAACCGGGGGCTTAAGCAGTTTTTTTTATATTGCTTACACCATACCTATTCTGGCTGCGACTATCCGTTTCAATATAAAGGCCGGGTTATCAGGCCTGGGACTGGCCATCCTTTTTACTGGGTTAAGCGCCCTGGCTGGCAAAATTAACCAGGGCGTATATTACCCAATGGCTTTTTATCTTATCTTTGGCCTGGGCACCATGGTCTTTGCAGCATGGGCCATCAACGGGCTGATGGGGGATGAAACTAAATTAAGAAAAGAGTTATATAATTCCTCGGTAACCGATCCCCTGACCGGCCTCTACCATTGCGGCTATGCCCGAGAGCGGATTAACGAAGAGATCATGCGCTGCCGCAGGGACGGAAGCTCGTTTTCCATTATCTTCATCGACCTGGATCATTTTAAAGAGGTCAATGATCGCTATGGTCATCTCATCGGCGACAAGGTGATCCGGCATGTGGCCGCCGTGCTACAGTCGTCCGTGCGTAGAGGGGACATCCTGTCACGCTACGGGGGGGACGAGTTCCTGCTGCTTCTCCCGGGGACGGAGAGCAAGGATGCCGAGCTAACCCTGCAGCGGTTGCTCCGAGCGGTGCAATCCCATCCCTATTATGTCAACGGCCTGCCGCTGCATCTGGGCTTGAGCGGGGGGACTGCGGAGTACCCCTGTGAAGGGCAGAACCCGGAACAACTGCTGCAGCTTGCCGATCAGAAAATGTACTGCAAGAAGAGTTAACCTTGCCCCTTCGTTAAACCGGTTATCCTTTGACGTAATTAAGCACCGGCTCCCAATTCATGTATGTATCTATCACTTTCCTGACAATTTTAATTGCCGCTTCGTTGTCCGGGTGAATACTCCGGTACACGCTGTGTAGATTTTCCAGGGTTGTGTAAGTATCTTCATGAACCAGGATCACAGGAACCCCTTTCTCTTCGGCCCGGGCCAGAACCCGCACATTGGGGTAGAGACCCCCGGTTAGAATAATTACCGAGGTGCTGGTCTCCAGCGCGGTCAAGGCCATATCGCTGCGATCGCCGCCTGTGATCAACGCCTTGTTCGGGGCGCGCCGCAGGTATGAGAGGGCGCTTTCAATGGTCATCGTTCCAACGACTACATCTTCAACCAGGCGGTTCATATTTTCGGGCGCAGCAAGGATTTCACCGTTCAGGGCGCTGCAAAATTCAGCAACAGTGGGAGTGGCGATCTCTTCCTGACGGGGGACTATGCCAAGAACCGGCAGCTTCCTTTCCTCCAGGAGAGGTTTGTAAATTCCTTTTGATTTATCCAGTTGAGCGCGGGAAACGTTGTTTAGAAGAGCGCCGATCACCTTGATCTTCCGGCATTCCCATAGCTCGCTGTAGAGCAATCCCATGTCCAGATCGAAATCGCTGTCCGCCTGGAGGACGTAGATGACCCCGGCTCCCCAGCGCTCCGACAGGCTAAAGTCGTCAAATCCCTGGTTGTAACCGGTGTGGGGGGCTACGCCGCCGTCGATGAGAAGAACGTCACAGCCTTCTTTCAACCGGTTAAAGGATTCATCAAGAAGGGGCAAGACGTTTTCTTTGCCCTTGAGAAGAAACCCGGTCAGGTAATGGGGATTTAGCGTAACCGGGCAGATCACATCGCCCGGGAAAGGGAGTTTGAATACTTCGCGCATCAGCAGGACATCGTCGTCTTCTTTCTTGGCCACTCCTTTTTGGAAACCCAGCGGCTTGAAGTAAGATATTTTAAATCCCTCTTCCTGGAGCTTTAGCCCCACACCCAGGGCGGTTGCTGTTTTCCCGTCGCCTGCTTTGCCTGAGAAATAGATTGCTTTCATTTTATTCACCTCGTTGTTTCTTGGTAGCTTACATCTGGTTAATCGTGATCTTCACATCCAGACCGGTTGCTCCCCTGGTGTGAACCCGGAGCGGGTTGATATCCATTTCGGTGATCTCTTCAAAATCCTGGACCAGCCGTGCCGTCCGGTAGATGGCGTCGATGAGCGCGTCAATATCCGCCGGTTTCTGTCCCCGGTAGCCCTTAAGCAGAGTGTAGGCTTTTGTCTCGGTAATCATCTCCTCGATGGCTTGCCGGTTGTTCAGGGCGGAGGCCAGGCGGAAGGAGACATCTTTAAGCAAATTCACATATATGCCGCCCAGGCCGAAAGCGATCATCGGTCCAAACTGGATATCGCGGGACATGCCGATAATTACTTCTACGCCGTCGTCGACTACTTTCGAGACCTCGATCCCGTAGATGGGAGCGTCAGGCAGGTAGCGGCGAACCCGCTCCATGATTCGATTGTAAGCTTTCTCTACTTCACGCCGGTTATGCAGCCCGATCTCGACGCCGCCGACGTCGGTCTTGTGAGCAATGCGCGGTGAGGATACTTTTAAAACAACGGGGTAGCCTATCTTCTGGCTGATCTGGCAGGCCTCTTCAACCGAAGTGGCCAGGTAAGTGCGGTTGACCGGAATTCCGTAGGCATCAAGCACTTTTGAGGATTCATGAGCCAGCAGGGAAACCCGCTTGTCCTTGAGCACATCATAGAAAGTTGCTTTAACTGTATTGCTGTCCACATTGGGAGGCGGGAGAACGGGCGCAGCATCGTTTGCGCGCCTGAACTCGGCGTAACGGACCATCCCCTCCAGAGCCGTAACTGCTGATTCCGGGAAGGTAAAGGTGGGCACGCCGGCCTTCACGAGCATCTCCTTGCCTTTGACCAGTGTTTTACCGCCCATGTAGACGGCAAAGATCGGTTTGTGGGGATATTTATCTTTATATTCAAGGATTGCCTGGGCTGTTTTTTCAGGTTCGGCCACCGCGGTGGGGCTGAGAATGACCATGACGCTATCTACATTCTCATCTTCATAAGCCATCTGCAGGGCAAAGCGGAAACGATCTACCCGGGCATCGCCCAGCACATCGATAGGATTGTAAATGTTTGATTCAGCAGGAAGGTTTTCGCGCATCTGGTCGATGGTAGCCTTGCTGAAGCGGGCCATCTTCAGGCCGGTCTTCTCGATGGTATCAGTGGCAATGATGGCCGGCCCCCCCGAGTTGGTTATAATAGCCACCCTGTCGCCCTCGGGTAGAGGCTGGGTGGAGAAAGCCCGGCCCAGGTAAAAGAGATCGCTCATATTGTCAGCTCGTAAAACTCCGCTTTGCCGGAAAGCGGTGTCGTAAGCGCGGTTGCTGCCGGCCAATGCGCCTGTATGCGAGCTGGCGGCCTGCGCTCCTGCGGTGCTTGTTCCGGACTTTAAGATAACGATTGGTTTTACTTTGCTGGCTTCGGTGCAAACCTGGACAAACTTTTCCCCGTCGGTCACATCTTCAGCGTAAACAAGAATAACCTTGGTGTTGGGGTCGGCGGTGCAACTTTCGATAAAGTCAATTTCACTGAGGTCCGACTTGTTGCCGAGGCTGATAAAACGCGAGAAGCCCAATCCCGCCTGGAAACTCCAGTCAAGGATGGCGATAACCATGGCCCCGCTCTGCGAGATAAAAGATATGTTTCCTTTTTCGGGGAAGCCGGTGGCAAATGAGGCATTCAGCGGGGTGTGGGTGTCCATCAGGCCGACGCAGTTTGGCCCGACCAGGCGTATGTTATATTTCTTACCGATTGCCTGGAGCTCCCGTTCAAGTTTTAGCCCTTCTCCACCGACCTCTTTAAAACCGGCAGTGATGACGATGGCTCCTTTTACTCCCGCTTCGCCGCATTCCCGGGCTACTTGAAGACAGAGCCTGGCGGGAACCGATATCACGGCCAGGTCAACCTGCCCTTCAACCTTGCCGATGCTGGGATAGCAGGGCAGTCCGAGAATTTCTTTTTCTTTTGGGTTTATAGGACAGATTTTTCCCTGGTAACCGCTCTTGATCAGGTTGCTGACAATGGCGTAACCGATTTTTTGAGGTGAGGCCGAAGCGCCGATCACAGCTACTTGTTTGGGATTGAATAAAAAACTAAGATCACTCATTGAACCTATCTTCCTTTCTGCCTGTAAATCCTGATGCATTAGTGCTGCATATATAATAAACTAAGGTGTCATGCAATAGCAAGGTTTCGGCCTTTGATTAAATTTTCAAACGCCATTTCTGTTCATTGACTTTTTGACGAAGTTTGTTAAAATGTATGCTGATGCTTTGCCCATAAAAGCTACAAGGAGGTATGGAAGATGAGCGCTTTAGGCCGTCATGTTTTGGCTGAGTTTTACGGCTGTCCACCTGAAAAGCTGAACGATCAGGTTCAGATAAAGCAAGATATGGTGGCGGCGGCTCTGGAAGCGGGAGCTGAAGTTAGAGAGACCGTTTTTCACCAGTTCAGCCCCCAGGGAGTCAGCGGCGTAGTCGTTATATCCGAATCACACCTGGCAATTCATACCTGGCCCGAATTTGGCTACGCTGCCGTGGATATCTTTACCTGTGGTCAAACTGTTGATCCATGGGTATCGTGCGATTACCTTAAACAGAAGCTCTCGGCCCAGAATATGACTGCCAGGGAAATCAAGCGCGGCATCTTTGACGTCCCCTTGCAGCACAAGACCGTGGTGAACTATTAAGCGGGGAGGCTTGCAGTGTCTTCTGCTGAACATAAATGGTATATTGAACGGACCTCGCTGTCAACGGCGCACATGTTTAGCCTGGAAAACCATGTTGCCGGCATAAAAACAGCATTTCAACAAGCAGAGATTGCCGATAATCAACTTTACGGGCGCATTCTGATCCTGGACGGCAAGATCCAATCAGCGGCATTCGATGAGTATATCTATCATGAAGCGCTGGTCCAGCCGGCAATGCTGCTCCATAAATCTCCGCGGCGGGTTTTTGTCGCCGGCGGAGGCGAAGGAGCCACACTGCGTGAAATATTCCGCCACCCGCAAGTTGAACGCGCGGTGATGGTGGATATCGATCGCGATGTAGTCGAGCTCTGCCGCAAGCACCTTGGCGAGTGGCACCGGGGCAGTTTTGATGATAGCCGGCTGGACCTGGTGTTCGCTGATGCCCGGAGCTATCTTGAAGAAAATAAAGAGCTATACGATGTGATCATCATTGATATTCCTGAACCGGTTGAAGGAAGCCCTGCCCTAAAGCTCTTTACGCGGCAGTTTTATGCTTTGACAGAGCAGCGGCTGGATGAAGGCGGCCTGGTTGTATTACAGGCCGGCGATTTCAGCACAGCTTTTCTCGAAGCCCACTGTGCGATCTACAACACTATCGGGCAGGTATTTCCCCATGTCTGCTCCTATCATGCCTTCGTGCCTTCTTTTAACACGGAATGGGGCTTTATTGTCGCCGCGCGCGACTTTAATCCCCTTCTGTATGAAGAAGGCTTGATCAACAGCCGCATTGCCGAGCGGGGGCTGAAGCTGCGTTTTTATGACGAGGAAACCCACCGCGGTATGTTTAGTATCCCAAAGGATATCCGTAAACGGAGAGATACCGAAACAAAAATTATTGACGACAGTCAGCTGATGACGACATACTGAGCTTATTGTTTAAGCCCGCTTGGAATTGACAGGATGGAGAGAGAAAAATACTCCAGCGGCATTGGCGATCAATAATTTTAAGGAGGGTGTCTTATTAACAGCAGAGAGCGCACTTTTGTAATGGTCAAACCCGATGGTGTTCAGCGCAAACTCGTGGGGGAAGTGATCACCCGCCTGGAGAAAAAGGGCCTCCAGCCGGTGGCGATCAAAATGATGCAAATGGAACCGGAGCTGGCGGCCCGGCATTATGGAGAGCACCGGGGCAAACCTTTTTATGAGAGCCTGATCTCTTTTATTACATCGGGGCCGGTTGTAGCGATGGTCTGGGAGGGAGACAATGCGGTTGCCGTAGCCCGGTCCTTAATCGGCGCTACCAATCCGCAGGAGGCAGCCCCCGGCACGATCAGGGGCGACCTGGCTCTCTTTACCGGGAACAACCTGGTCCATGGTTCAGATTCCTTGGAAAGCGCCCGCCGCGAGATCGGCTTATTTTTTAATGAAGCGGAGCTCTGCAGTTACCGGTCTGTTCTGGATGAATGGATCTACGGCCGGTAACAAACACAAAAAAAGCGGAGAAATCCGCTTTTTTGATAAATATTGCCGGAATGGCTCTTTAACTTTTTGAATTTTACTATTATAATGTTAATATGGGTGATCCTGTCGTGGCAGGGGGTGAAACTCATTTGAACAAACGCTTGGCAAGGGGTATTAAACCTCTTTTTCTACTTCTGGCAGTCTTTTTAATGCTAGCAGCCATAACTCCCGCCTCCGCCGGTCCTGTAGACGCTGCCCCCGTTGTTGTAGTCGAGATAGAGGGGATGATTACTGCGGGGAAGCTTAACTTCCTGGTTCGGCAAACTGCAGACGCGGTGATAGAAGAAGCCCAATTGCTTGTCATCGTAATGGATACCCCCGGTGGATTGGTTGATGCCACGATAAAGATCAATCAGACACTGATGAACGCCCCCCTGCCGGTAGCCGTGCTCGTGGCTCCCACCGGCGCCATTGCCGCTTCAGCGGGATCTTTCATTGTTTTATCTGCCGATATCGCGGCCATGGCACCCGGAACCACTATCGGCGCAGCTCACCCGGTGGAGCTCACTCCTGAGGGTTCTACACCTGCCGACGAGAAAACGACCACTTTCCTGGCAGAACACCTGCGCAGCCTGGCGAAGGCCAGGGGGCGGCCGGCGGACATTGCCGAGAAATTTGTCACCGAGAACCTGAGCCTCAGCGCCTGGGATGCCAAAGATACCGGCGTGATTGACCTGCTGGCTTCAGACGTAGGCGATCTTTTGGAACAACTTGACGGGCGAGTGGTAGAGAAAGACGGCCGGGAGTACCGTCTTCATACAGCCGCCGCAACGATTTACTACCCCGAAATGACGCTAAGTGAAAAAATTCAGCATTTCCTGAGCAATCCCCAGATCGCCTTTATATTGCTGTCGCTGGGATTGTTGGGGCTTTACTTTGGCTTCTCTAATCCAGGCACCTTTGTTCCGGAGGTCATCGGCGGGATTTTACTTATAATGGGAATATACGGGATCGGCTTATTTGATACCAATACTACCGGAGTGATCTTGCTTTTGCTGGGAGCAGGCCTCGTCATTGCCGAGATATTTACCCCCGGGTTTGGGGTGCTCGGCATTGGCGGCGCCCTCTCGCTAATGGCGGGAGCCATCCTGCTGCCCTTGGAACCCCTCATGTCCGCCGAATGGTACCAGTCATTTCGTCTCACGGCTATAGGTATTGTTTTGGCGCTGCTGCTGCTTGCCGCGGCGGTAACATCCGCCGTTGTTTACAGCCGCCGCCGCTGGAAAGACGGCGGGAGCTACTTTAAGCCGCCGCAGCGGGGGATTGCCGTATCAGATATCGACCCGGAAGGGCAGATTAAGGCCAGGGGGGAGCTCTGGCTGGCTCGAAGCGATGACGGCTCCAGGATTACAGCGGGTACCGAGGTTCAGATAGTACGATCTGAAACACTGCGTCTCTGGGTCCGCCCGCGGAAAGATTTGCCCAATCAGGATAAAGGAGCAAAGGAGGTGTAAACTTGGAAAATTTTTTAATTCCCCTTATAGTCGTGGTTCTGTTTTTTTTAATTTCGGCGATCAAGGTTGTGCGCGAATATGAGCGGCTTGTTGTTTTTCGCCTGGGACGCTTGATTGGAGAAAAAGGGCCCGGCCTGGTTCTGGTCATTCCACTCATTGACCGGACCATTAAGGTTTCAATGCGCGTGGTGACCATGGATGTGCCCTCGCAGGAAGTAATTACCCGGGACAACGTCACAACGAGCGTCAATGCGGTGGTTTACTACCGGGTTGTTGATCCCAACAAAGCTATAGTCAATGTCGAGGATTACCGCTTCGCCACCGCGCAGCTGGCCCAGACCACGCTGCGCAGCGTTACCGGGCAGGCCGAACTCGACGAACTGCTTGCCGAGAGGGATAAATTAAACCAGTTCATCCAGAAGATCCTCGATGAGGCTACCGATCCTTGGGGAATCAAGGTTACAGCGGTGGAGATCAAGGATGTGGGCATTCCCGAGCTGCTGCAGAAGGCCATCTCCCGCCAGGCAACCGCTGAAAGAGAGCGCCGCGCCATTGTGGTCCAGGCTGAAGGAGAGAAGGAAGCCGCCAGGAAGCTGGCCGAGGCGGCGCAGATATTGAGCAGCCAGGAAGGCGGCCTTTATGTCAGGCTTCTGCGGGCCATTCCCGAAGTGGTCAGCCAGCCGGGCACGACGGTAGCCTTCCCGCTTCCGGTTGAACTGCGCCAACTTTTACCCGAACTTAAAGAAAAACCGAAGGAGTAGCAGAACAGTTTACATAACAATTTAGCCGCCTCTTCAGGAGGCGGCCATATTTTACGAAAAGGAGGTGAAATAATTGATACCTTTCAAAACAGTATTTATTGTCAACCCTAAAGCCGGTGGGGGCAGGGCGATGCGAGTCTGGCGCAGGATGGAGTCCCTGCTGCGCGATGCAGGCCAGTCCTACCAGCTTTACTATACTAGATGCCGCGGAGACGCCACGAGTATTGCCGAAAAAGCGCGCTCAAACGGCGCGGAGTTGATTGTCGGAGTGGGTGGAGACGGGACCCTGCTCGAAGTGGTCAATGGTCTTGATCTTAAGAAGAATATCCTGGGAATCATCCCGGCCGGTACCGGCAACGGCTTTCGCCGCTCGCTTAAAATACCGGGCAACTGCCTCAAGGCCTTGCTGGAGATGCCCCGGTGGAAACCGCGGCGGGTTGATATCGGCACGTTAAACGGCATTCGCTTTCTTAATGTAGCCGGTTTCGGCTTTGATGCTAAAGTGACCCAATTTGCCAAGGCCGACGATCAGAAACTGCCCGGATACAGCGCATACGTGGCCGGCTTTTTAAAAGAACTGGCCAGCTTCAGCAGCTTCCCAACAAAGGTTAAGGATATGGAAAACGGCAAGACAATCGCAGAGGCAAGGACCTTTATCGCTCTTGTGGCAAATGGGCGCTATTATGGAGGTCAGCTTTGCATCGCGCCTCATGCCGATGTTACGGACGGGCAGTTAAACCTGCTTTTAGTGCGGCGGATGAATTACGTGGAGACAGCAACGCTGACGATAAGAGCTTTTTTCAAAAAACATCTTGGCCACAGCGCCATCTATACTTCTTCCTGCCGTGAAGTAACCATCAGCGCCGGCGAAAATATCCCCGTACATGTCGACGGTGAATTAATGGGATCCCTGCCGGCAAAAATAGCTATTCATCCGGGCGCCCTACATGTGTTGACCCCGCCTGTTTCTTAATCGCTATACTGGATTTATCAATTATGTTTAATAATCAGCGCCGGGAGGCTTCCCTGGGGAGGCCTCCCGGCAATTCGTTTATACCCACTTGATCTATTCATATTAAACATGTATAATATCGTTGCAGCAAAAACGAGCGAGCGTGGCGGAATGGCAGACGCGCTAGGTTCAGGACCTAGTGGGCTTTACGCCCGTGGAGG
>JAAZHP010000085.1 GCA_012510625.1 Bacillota bacterium | reverse complement strand
GAAAGGAATAACTTTTTGGCAATTAGTGGACCGGATATGATATAATTAAACCAGATTCTGGACAGGCAATTTAAAAGCGGTTTTATTTTACCGGTATATAAAGCATATGCTGGGAGGGCAAAATGCTGGACAAGCTCTATCATGCCATCGTGGAAATGCGTGAACCGGAGGCGCTGCAAATAGCCGGGGAAGCCTTGAAATCCGGTTTTCCCCCGCTGTTGTTAATGGATTGCTGCCGCCGTGCGGTGGCGGAAGTGGGTCAGCGTTATCAAAGCGGCAGATATTTTCTGGCCGAATTGATGCTGGCAGGCCAGATGCTAACCCAAATATCAGCGGCTTTTTCCGACTCCTCTTGGGCCAGAGCAGGTTTGATGCTCACAGAGCAGTTATTACAGGAGATTTCAGGCCCTAAAGAAGAATTGGCTGCGGGGACTAAGGCGGGCACTGAAAAGGGGCAGAAATTAGGCCGGGTTCTTATCGGCACGGTGAAGGGGGATATCCACGATATCGGTAAAAATATCGTTACATTTATGCTCGATATCAACGGTTTCGAAGTGCGGGACCTGGGAGTAGATGTTGCTCCGGAACTTTTTGTTGAAGAGGCTATATCGTATAAGCCGCAGGTTGTCGGCATGAGCGGGTTGCTAACCCTTGCTTTCGAGTCGATGGAAGGGACTATAAAGGCCCTGGAGACAGCCGGGTTGCGGGAAAACTTAAAAATCATGATTGGAGGCGCCCCGATCAATGAACAGGTCCGGGAATACACGGGAGCCGATGCCTGGGGGAAAGATGCGGTTGCGGCGGTGGCGCTTGCCAAGAGATGGATAGGGGGTGCTTGAAATGTTAACCGAGAACTGGTCTGAGCTTACTTCCAGGGAAAAATTTCAAGAACGTTTCAAGCGCTGGATGGATCCTCCCGGCATAGAATTTGTCAGTTCAGAGGTGCGAGAGGCCTATGCAGAGCGCACCCGGATAATCAAGGATGCCATAGAATTAAAAAAGCCCCTGCGCGTGCCTATCAGCCCCATAATGGGCACCTTCCCGGCCGCATACGGGGGGATCTCCGTCCAGGAAGCAATGTATGATTATCAAAAAATGAGCTATGCCTGGTACAAATTTCACCGGGATTTTCAGGTGGACACTCTTTCCAGCACCTTCATGGTTGGGCCGGGCAAGGTCCTGGAAATCCTCGATTACCGCCTTTATAAATGGGCGGGACACGGCACGCCTCCCACCAGCTCCTATCAATGCCAGGAAGGCGAATATATGCTGGAAGACGAGTATGACTTGCTGATCAATGATCCTTCAAATTTCTGGATTCGCTTTTACTTGCCCCGTGTCTTCGGTGCCTTTGAATCCTGGAAGGCCCTTTCGCCTTTTACCGACCTGGTGGAGCTGCCTTTCGTGGGAGCTTTCATGATTCCCATGGGTATACCCGCGATGAGGGAGTCACTAAAGAAGCTGCTGGAGGCGGGCGAGGCTGCCATGGAGTGGATCGAGGCTGTAAATGCGGCAGACGTTAAGATCACCGCAGAGATAGGTGTTCCGGCCTTATTTGGCGGATTCTGCAAGGCTCCTTTTGACACTCTTGGCGATACCCTGCGCGGCACGCAAAATATCATGCTTGATCTCTACCGGAGACCCGGGAAACTCGTGGAGGCGATGGAGAAGCTGGTTCCGGTCAATATTGAAATGGCCGTGCGCAGCTCTGCGGCAAACAATAACCCCATGATCTTCATCCCTTTGCACAAGGGAGATGACAGCTTCATGTCTCCCAGAGATTTCGCCAGGTATTACTGGCCTACTCTTAAGAAAGTGCTGCTGGGCTTAATTGAAGAAGGAATCGTTCCCTGCGTGTTTGTGGAAGGAGCTTACAATCAGCGCCTTGATTTCCTGGCTGATCCCGAACTGCCCACGCGAAGTATCATCTGGATTTTTGATAAAACCGACATGAAGGCGGCCAAGGAGAAGCTGGACGGCAAGGCTTGTATTGCCGGAAATATTCCCGCATCCATGTTTTTGGCGGGAACCCCGCTTCAGATGGAGCAGTATGTGCGAGATCTCATCGAAACGGCGGGTAAAGACGGCGGTTTTATACTAACCAGCGGCGCGGTGCTTGACGATGTCCGGCCGGAGAATTTGCAGGCGATGATCGCGGCAGGCCTTAAATACGGGCGGTATAGCTAGCGGCATTCAATCCTTACCGGATGGCGTCAGCCGGATTAAACCGTCCCAGAGCAGAGGCTGTCCCAAAGGGGCAGCCTCTGCCGGCTGCCATTTTTTATTTCAAATGCCTCTATTCTAACTTCTCAGCTCTCACTTCTATCCTCCGGATAGGGGGGGTAGAAATGAGACGCGATCTCCTTCTTCCAGCCTGGCCTCCAGCTCACCCAGGACGCCAATATCCCTGCCGTTTATCAAGATCCGCATCCCTCTGCGCAATTCTTTGCTTTTTTCGCGGTAGATTATTCTTCGGAAATCCTCCCCAAACCTGTCCACCAGGATATCCAGCAGCTCACGCAGTGTTAAGGCCTGGGGGACCGCAATTTCCTGGTAGCCATCTACGCCGCCCATCGATTTAGCCACACCGGCAACTCCTCTTACCTTTACCTTGATCATATCTCTCATTTCTCTCCCTTTCTGTATCATTAAAGCTCTGCCGCATCTCCGGCCATCTCCTTTTCCAGGGCGCGGTACGTCCGGTATCCTCCCAAGAGGCTGCGCGCCCTGGTAAAGCCGCGCTGCATTAAGATTCTCACCGCCAGGTAAGAGCGCATCCCCGCCGCGCAGTAAAGAACAAGTTCCCGTTCCTTTGAAAGCTCATTCATCCTGCTGCGCAGTTTCCCGAGAGGTATATTTATTGCTCCCGCGATAAAGCCTTCATTTTCAAGCTCATCGGGTTCGCGGACGTCGACCAGTTGAAGACTTTCTTTTGCACGGTCTGCAGCCAGCAGCTCCGCCGGGCTGATAACAGGCAAATCTCCTTGCAGGATATTGCCGGCCACGTAGCCGGCCATGTTTACGGGGTCCTTGGCCATGGAATAGGGAGGCGCGTAGGAGAGTTCCAGCGTTTGCAGATCGTAAACCGATCTCTGGAATCGCAGGGCGGTTGCAATTACATCGATGCGCTTGTCGACACCCTTGGAGCCTACTGCCTGCGCGCCCAAGATTCGTCCCTCCAGATCGAAGATTAGCTTTAACGCCATGGGGCTGCTGCCGGGATAGTAGCCGGCGTAGGAGCCGGGATGGATGATACAATGCTTGCAGGGCGAACCGGCCTGCTTCAGGGCACGCTCAGCAACCCCCGTCGCAGCAACGGTCAGATCAAAGACTTTTAATATAGCGGTGCCCTGTGTGCCGCTGTATTCTTCCCGCCTGCCGGAAATATTGTTAGCCACGATGCGGGCCTGCTTGTTTGCCGGGCCGGCCAGGGGAATTAGCGCCGGGGCTCCGGTGACAAAGTCAATTACCTCGATAGCGTCGCCGAGGGCGTATATGTTTGGCTGCGAAGTCTGCAGATACCGGTTTACCCTAATTCCTTTGCCTACATCCAGCCCCGCATCGCGAGCCAGTTTCAGCTCCGGTTTAACGCCGGCAGCAAGTATGACCGGGCCCGGAACGAGTTTTTTACCGCTGCGCAGGGTAACCGCAACACCGGGACCGTCTGTCTCTTCAAACATTGCCGCCCCGTCATTCAGATGGAGCGACACGCCTTTCTCGCGCAGGTGCTGTTGAACGAGAGCAGCCATTTCCGGATCAAGGAAAGGCAGAACCTGGGAGGAGAGTTCAACCAGGGTGACGGCTATGCCGCGCGCCTGGAGATTCTCCGCCATTTCCAGCCCGATGGAGCCCGCTCCCACGACTACGGCTGCAGCGGGCTTGTGGCGTTGAATAAAATTGTAGATCCGGTCCATGTCGGAGACCGTGCGCAGGGTGAAGACGGCGGGGTTGTCGATGCCGGGCAGGGGAGGCCGGTTCGGCTCGGCGCCAGGCGACAGAACCAGGTAATCATAGTTTTCCCGGTAGGTTTTGCCGCTCCGGCGGTCGGTGATCTCCACAGATTGCCGGGCCGGGTCAATGGATATAGCTTCGGAGTTAACCCGCACATCAACGTTATACCATTCCCGGAATTTCTGTGGGGTCATGAGAAAGATCTTTTCCCGTTCTTCGATTACATTCCCGATATAGTAAGGGAGTCCGCAGTTGGCAAAAGAAATATATTCTCCTCTTTCAAGGAGCACGATTTCCATATCTTCGTTCAGCCGGCGCAATCTTGCCGCGGCGCTTGCTCCCCCAGCGACTCCCCCGATAATGATTACTTTTAGAGCCATGTACGGCGAGCCTCCTTAAAACTATTTACGCCAATGCTTTTATGAAAAATCCTGGAGCTATCGTACTCCAGGATTGTTTATCAGGCCAGTGATATTTCTTTTTAGCTCTACTCTTCATCAAGGATAATCTCGGCTGCCATGCGGGCCGCTTTAGCGACTACGGCGGCGCATTTCTCTTCATGGCCGGGCAGAGACAAAAATTCATCCCTTTCTTTATCGTCCAGCAGGTTGAAGCTTCGTCCAAAAATCTTCCGCTGCACTTCCGGGCAAAGCGTTGTCCCGAATTCCTTGATGAAAGCTTCCCGAAAGGCGAAAAGCTTATCTTTGCCTTTTTCAAATTTGGACTGGGCTTCTTCCGAACCGCTTGCTACTTCGTCCATCGTCGGAAGGTACTTTGCCCCGATAGCCAGCAGGCCGCTGCAGAGTGCGCCGCAGGAACCGCTGCTCGAGGCGACGCCGCCGGAAAAGCACCACGAAGCAGCTACCATTTCTTCTGGAATAAAGGAAAAACAGGACTGCAAACCGTGCAGCGTGCTCCGGGCGCAGGAATCGTCGCGCAGCTGCGCCTCTACCGCATTCTTCTCCACCTTTGCCAGTATTCCTCTTTTCTCTTCTCCGGTCATAAGATTCCTCCCGACTCATAAATATTGAAATATTTAAGCACCTAGCAATTCCCGGTATGCTGCATCGCCGGTTATTTCTGTCAGGAATAAAATCTTTCCAGGAAATATTATCTGGTGGTCTTCTCTATTTTCCAGGAGCCTTTGCAATCACAATTATACATACCGGCAAGAATAAAATCAATAATAAGCGGTGATGGACATGCTGCACAGAGTTTGCTAAAATATATGTGTATACATATAGATATTTACTTCCAGACGTGTCAGGATTATATTTCAGCTAATCTATACTATTCACCGGGAGGAAGACAACTTGTCCAAAATAGTAACAGCCGACGAGGCAGCTAAAGCAATCAAGGATGGAGCGACGGTAGGCGTAGCCCTTATGGGGCTGGCCGGCTGGCCCGAGGAGGTGGCCCGGGCTATTGAGAGGCGCTATTTGGAAACAGGGCATCCGCGTGATCTGACCCTGGTCTCCAGCTCCGGGGCCGGCGACCACAAGGAGAGGGGGATTACCCGCTTTGGCCACGAGGGGCTCTTGAAGAGGTGGATAGCGGGGCATATGCTTGCGGCACCCCGGACCAGGAAGCTGGTGGAAGAGGGGATTATCGAGGCTTACAACCTGCCGCAGGGGGTGATTGTGCAGCTCTGGCGTGAGATTGCCGCCAGGCGTCCCGGGCTGATTACCAGGGTGGGGCTGGGCACTTTTGTTGACCCGCGCATTGAAGGCGGACGGATGAATTCCCGGAGCCGCGAGGATCTGGTCAAGGTAATCGAGATCGAAGGCGAAGAGTATCTTTTTTACAAGAGATTTCCTGTTGATGTGGCCCTCATCAGGGGTTCGGTTGCCGACGAGAAGGGCAACCTGACCATGGAACGAGAAGGCATCTTCCTGGAGGCCCTGCCGCTGGCCCAGGCGGTTAAAAACTGCGGGGGCATTGTCATTGCCCAGGTAGAGCACATTGCCCAGCCGCATACCCTTCATCCAAAGCAGGTTAAGGTGCCGGGCATTCTGGTGGACTACGTGGTGCAGTGCACTAATCCGGATTATCACTTCCAGACTGAGGCGGTTTATTATAATCCTTCTTTTTC
>JAAZHP010000084.1 GCA_012510625.1 Bacillota bacterium | reverse complement strand
CTTAACTCCTTTATTTCCTTAATCCTGGCATCGGTATACTCCTTGGTACACTTTATATAAAAACTATTCTTATAATCAGGATATCTAACGCTGATATTAAAAGTTGTAATAAGATCAAGCAGGTCTTTTTGCCTGTTGTTAGTCTCAATTCCGGCCTTTTCTGCTAATTGCAGCAGGTCATGTGTTTTGGAGGGGGCGATGCGGGCCGCGTCCAGGATTTTGGCCAGGGTTGCTGCGGGCACGGGGTCGGGTTTATACTTGCGGATACTGCGACGGCCTTGCAGGGCCTGATAGAGATCCATTAGGTTTATCTCCTCCAATTTCTATTGTAAGATTTACCAGCGGGCGCAGCGCGCTGCGCCCCTGATATGGTAGTGCGTGTCAAGCCCCGCACAAACCTTTTTTTCAGCGCAGTGTTTTAGCCCCTATTTATCGAGCTTAACACTATCTGACCCCCTGGTAGTATCATAGCGGGTGGCCGTGGCGCGCTCCTATATATAGCGCGCCCGGCCGGCCGCCCCCGGTAGAAGCGCCAAAAGCCAGCGGGTCAACATATATTTGAGAAGGCAGGTGAGGCAAGTCGACGTTTGATCAGCCTGATATTCGCGGGTTGGTTACCGCATGAACTAGATCCGTCGGGAGCTGCCTCTCTCTACTTTCGTGAGTTCGGACCTCTTGAGGCCCTTAGCACAAGGGGCGCAACGAGGATTCTCCTTAACGCGGCCCACCTGCCTCTTCTCACAAAATACTCCTACTACTTTTCCTCCCTTTAGTTGTAGCCTTTTTTCATCAACTGGCCGGCGATAACCATGCGCTGCACCTCGGAAGTGCCTTCATAAATGCGGGTGATGCGGGCGTCGCGGTAGATGCGCTCGATGGGCAACTCTTTCATGTAGCCCATGCCGCCGTGAATCTGCACCGCCCGGTCGGCCACGCGCCCCAGCACCTCCGTGGCGAAGAGCTTGGTCATGGCCGCGTCCCTGATAATATCCGCGCCCCGGTCCACTTTCCAGGCCGTCTGCAGGGTCAGCGCCCGCGCCGCCTCTGTTTCCGTAACCATATCGGCCAGCATCCACTGGATGGCCTGGTTGGCAATGATCGGCTTGCCGAACTGTGCCCGCTCCTTGGCGTAGCGCAGCGACAGCTCGATCAATCTCTGGCAGGCCCCCACGCAGCGTGCCCCCAGGCCGGCCCGGCCGGAGGCCAGTATTTTTAAAGCGGTGATAAACCCTTCATTTTCTTTGCCCAGCAGGTTCTCTTCCGGCACTTCACAATCCTCAAAAATTATCTCCGAGGTGTAGGAGCCGCGCAGCCCCATTTTCTTCTCGATTTTGCCGACCCTGAAACCGGGAAAATCTTTTTCCACCACAAAAGCGGAAATGCCGCGGGCGCCCCGTGACGGATCCGTCACCGCCATGGTGGTCACCACGTCGGCAATCGGCCCGTTGGTAATAAAATGCTTGACCCCGTTTAAAATCCAGCGATCTCCCTTTTTTACAGCGCTAGTTTTCAGCGCGGCGGCATCGGAACCGGCGCCGGGCTCGGTCAGGGCGAAAGCGCCGATTTTTTTCCCTTCGGCCATGGCCGGCAGATATTTTTCCTTGATCGCCCCGGAACCGGCCATCACCAGGCCGGATGTGCCGATGCCGGTATGGGCGCCGAGATAACCGGAAAAACCGGCATGGCCCCGCCCCAGTTCCTGGCCGACAATACACTTGCCGACCATATTCAGGCCCAGACCGCCGTATTGCTCGGGGATGCTGGTCCCGAAGAGGCCCAGCTGCCGCGCCCCCTCAATCAACTCCTCCGGAATACGGTCTTCTTCCTCGATGATCTCTTCCCGCGGGAAAACCTCATTTTCCACGAACTCCCTTACTGAGCGGCGAATCGTCTCCAGTTCCTCCGGGATGCTGAAATCCACTGGCCGCAACCTCCCTTAATGATGTAAATCGCAAAACCGTCCTGCTCCTGCCACCGTGGCAGGCGGAAGCAGCCCGGGCTTGTTTTTTCACCGCGCGCCCCTACGTGCCATCGTACTCGTAGAAGCCCTTGCCGCTTTTACGGCCCCATTCCTTGCGCACATACCTGGCCACCACCTCCGGCGACGGCCTGTGGGCCGGATCCATTGTTTCAGCATAAAGCTCCATCCGGGAGTGGTAGTTGAGATCGATGCCGGTTAAATCCATCAACTGAAACGGCCCCATGGGATGTCCCAGGGCGTTGACCACGGCCTTGTCGATGTCTTCCGCCGAGGCCACCCCGGTATCCAGCAAAAAAAGCGCTTCATCCTGGAGGCGGCGGAAGATGCGATTGACCAGGAACCCGTAGATCTCCTTGCGCAGCAGTACCGGGATTTTATTCAGCCGGCGCGCCAGCGCCATGGCTGCCTGGGCCGTTTCAGCGGCGGTATGGGGCCCTTGCACCACTTCCACGCACTTCATCACCAGGGCCGGATTAAAAAAATGCATATTGCAAACCTTTTCGGGCCGGCCGGTGGCGCCGGCGATGCGAGAGCTGACGATATAAGAGCTGTTGGTGGCGAGAATGGCATGGGGCGGGCAGATTTGATCCAGCTGTGCAAACAGGGAGCGCTTCACCGCGAGCTTCTCCACCGCCGCTTCAATGACAAAGTCGGCCCCGTCCGCCGCTTCTTCAAGGGAAGCGCCAAAGGTTAGCCTCTTCCCGGCGGCAGCGGCCTCAGCCGCGGACAGCTTCCCCCTGGCCACCCTTTCGCCCAGGTATTTTTCCTTGAATTCTTCGGCCCGGAGCAGCTGCTCATCACTGTGATCGGAGCACGCGGTGTCATACCCGGCCAGGGCGCAGGCCAGGGCAATCTGGCGGCCCATATTGCCGGCCCCGACCACGCAAATCTTCTTGATCTCGTCTACATTCATATGGCGGTTAAACCTCCTTGCATAAAGAATACTTCCCACTGCACAGCCCGGTATTTTGTATGCTCATTCACGCCATCAGCAGCCCGCCGGAACGCAAAGTTATGCCGGAGCTTGAAGCCAAATACTTGCCACCCGGGAAAAAGGCAATTACAGAGCCTCCCGAGGAATGCTATTAAATTAAAGTTAACAATAATATTCTTTATATTCATGCAAAAACCTGTTAATAGGTACAATAATTATATTGTTGGCTTCACCGTATTTTGATGCTGAAAACAGCATCTTGATGCCTTTAACAACTTTTATGGCAAAAGAAAAACCCCACAAATCCTTTGTTTGTAGGGTTTTCATGGAGCCGCGGGGTAACGCCGGGCTTGGTTGTTGTGAGAACTTGCTTCAGCCATAAGTATTGGCCGTCCGAAAAATCTATGTTTCGTAAAGCGGAGCCGTTTGCCTGTTGCTCCAGTTATCCGGATCAAGTTCGTTCCCCACCTGGGCATATACTTCCACGGCAGTTCCTGCCGGGGCCGTGGCCGACCAGTTAATGTTCCTCCCTTTTATTTCATCGAATGTGACAAAATTGCCCCGTCCCCACTGTCACCTAAATCATGTTCGCCATAATTGGGTCAAAATGAGGTTCATTGAATAGGGCATCCGAAAGGTTGCTGCCCTCCACCACCTGCTCAATGGCGTCATGCACCTCTTCCTGGAGCACCCGGTTCGGCACAACATCACGGGCCATGGTCAGGCTGTCAATAAGCCTCACCCCGTTCTTTAACATGATCGCCAGGGTATGAGAAAAATAAAACATCGAGGTTGCCATCGTCAGCCCTTTAATCACGGGAAACCGCAGCGCCAGCTTGTCTTTTTGGTACAGATACTCTTCCCCGAGCTTTTTGGCCGTCCGGAGAAGCAGGAAAATACCAGCAAGAAAAAACGCCACCGCAGGGATAAGGTAAAGCAGCATGTCCGCAAACCAAAATATCGCTCGAGTCAAAAAAGGCAGCTCCATCCCCACGTCGTTAAACAGCTCCGAAAACATCGGGATAAAAAACTTGGCGCCGGCTACCATCAACAGCGCAAGAACCACAAATACTATACGCGGGTAAATAGTAACGCTCTTTATAGTCTGATTAATCTTCTGCTGGATCTCTAAAAAATCAGCCATGTCCAGCAAACAAGTATCAAGAGTACCCGACTTTTCCCCCACTACAACCATGGCCACATACAGCGGGCTGAACTGGTTCGGGAAACGCAGAAGCGCATACGATAACGGGTTGCCGCCCTGGATGTCACGATAAATGGTTTGAACGATGTTTCTAAGCTTCTCATTGGGCGTATGCTGCGACAAGGCATATAAAGCGTTTGAAATGGATATACCCGACGAAAGCAGCAGGGCAAAACGACGGGTAAACAGCAATATGTCCTTAAGCGATACTTTGACTTTCTTAATGCCCTGGGATGGCCCCTTTATCTTGTCCCAGGGAATGGCGTGCCCGTCAGAAATAGACTGCCTCCGCTGGGGTTTTTTCTTAAACTCCGGCCTCTTGGGCTCAACCGGCTGGGGCAAATCGTCCTGCTGCTGCACAAATATATCAAAAATGACCCTATCATCCGGCGATGAAAGACTCGCCGAAGAGCCGATAGTAACATTGGTCTCGTTTAATTTCTTAACCAACTCCAATATCTTTAAGGCCCTTTTCTCCCTGGCAGCCTCCCGGCGCGATTCCAGCATATTGCTAAACCACCCGGGCTTCTCTTTCTCCGCTTGTTCTTCTGTTGTCTTTGCCGCAGCCTTTTCCCGGCCCGAAATGCTTTTCAGCCTCTCTTTTAAAACAGGGCCCCCAAACCTTTCAAATATTTTGCCTACGCGCTGCTTTAATTTTTCCAGGCGCTCCATCCTGTAACCGGAGGCCTTGCTGCGATCCTCCAGGCCAGTCACTAAAACTATGCCGTGACTGCTCTTTAACTCCTGAAAAGCCTCCCGGACACTCGGCGACTCGATAGAACCAAATACATGTTCGCCTTCATTCGTGCGCCCCCGGTAAACATATTCCGGCATCGCT
>JAAZHP010000083.1 GCA_012510625.1 Bacillota bacterium | reverse complement strand
GAGCCCTCCTGGTTGCTTGACAGCGGGCGGCAAAAATCCTATAATTCGGGTAGGACGTCATTCATGTCGGGGTGGCGGAACAGGCAGACGCGCACGTTTGAGGGGCGTGTGGTTTACACCGTGGGGGTTCAAGTCCCCCTCCCGACACCAGTTATATGCGCACCTTTTCGCGGAAATCTTTCGCGAAGAGGCGAATGCCCGCTAATAAGAGCGGGCATTTAATTATAATTGAATCTAAATCTATTATGGGTAAGTGTTATCTGATTTCTGTTACAATCAATTCTTTTTTCACGGTCTTATCAAACATGCCTTCATAGACAAGGGTATAAGTATCAGCTTTTGGCACTAAAAACAATAGCCAGCCAGCAGTATATGTTTCAGGTTGCACGGCGGAATTTGTGCTGGACGACAAGGGCGTGCTCTGCCGCACGCAGGCAAAACAGGCAAAAAAGAACCGAATCGTAAATATCCTGACAGTCGTATTGGGGCTGCTTTCCGGTAAACCCGCCGTGGCGGGCGCGGGGATGCTGGCACAGTCGCGGCAGGAGACTTTTCTCAAATGGAACCGCGTCACGAAGGTCAAATACAAGCCGAAAAGTCACACCATCCTCCTTCGCGGCGGATGGACGGAACAGGTTGCGTTGTTCTGCACGGAGGATAATTATGCCCCGGTCGAGCGCGAAGCCATGGCCCGGACAATCCATTTAGTTAATTCGGTGCCAGGCACCAAATTAACTAATTGATCCTGGCGGAAATATCCCTAACCCCTCCTGAGCATGGAATATGATAAAATGGAAATAAATGATGAAATTTAGGAGGGACCGTGATTAAACAGATTACAGCATACAGGTATCTCTATTACCTGCTTGCAGCTTTGGCCGTGATTTCCCTGGGCGGAACAATTGCTTTCTGGAAAAACGCCCATCCCCTTTTTTACTGCTGGGTGATTGCTTCTGTGCTGCTGGCTGCCGGGGCGGCCGCGGCGAATATACGGCATAAAACCTTGAAAACCCGGCATTATCTCAGGGAGAGCTGGGGGAAAGAGGAACGCCGGGAGCGCGATTTTTCAGAGATTGGCTATCTTTTCGAACTTACCGCGGCGGGGGATCCCGGCAGCATTGACCGGCAAACCTGGGACGATCTGGACCTGGGGCAGGTTTATCACCGGCTGGACCGGACTCTGACCAATCCGGGCGAAGCTGTGCTCTATTATATTTTAAGGACCCCGCTTGACGATAGGGAAAAACTGCAGGAGAGGGCCCGCCTGATCCGGTTGTTCCAGGATAATGCTGCCGTAAGGGAAAAGCTCAGGCTGCTGCTGCACCGTCTGGGGAAGCAGGATTTAAATAATATCACCCCGCTGTTATGGGGCGAGCTGCCGCCCCGCAACCCGCTCCGCCCGCTTTTTGACCTGCTGGCGCTGGCCTCGCTGTTATCGCCGGCCGCCCCGTTTATCTGGGGGAGCAGGGCGCTGCTCTTCATTCCCTGCCTTTTTGCCATAAACATGTGGGTTCATTACAAGGTTAAACAAAGCTTTTTCTTCCACCTGCCGTCGATTTCATACCTCGGATCACTGCTCCGGACGGCGCCGAAAATCGCCTCCATTAAGCTTCCGGAAAGAGAAAAATACGGGGAACAGCTCAGGGCCGCAGCCGGAGCCTGCCGCAAAATCCTCAGGCATACCAGGTTTCTCTCGTCGAAGGCGACCACTTCTGATGCCGACATTTTCTTGGAATACCTGAAAATATTTTTTCTTCTTGAGGTGAGGGGATTTTATGCGGCGCTGCGTGAAATTGATAAACAACGCTCGCAGCTGCAGGCGGTCTACATGCGCATCGGCGAGCTCGATGTGTACCAATCGATCGCTTCGTACCGCGCAGGGCTGGACGGTTATGTCGAACCTGAGTTTGTTTCCAACCGGGCATACCTCAACGTAAAGGAGATCTGGCACCCGCTTCTGGAGAACGCGGTCCCAAATTCAATTGAGATGAAAGAGCAGGGGGTGCTCATTACAGGTTCAAACATGTCCGGGAAAACCACCTTTTTAAGGACCATCGGGGTGAACGCTATCCTGGCTCAGAGCATATATACCTGCCTGGCCTCGCAGTATACCGGCAGTTTTTTTAAGATCGCGGCTTCACTGGGCAAGCACGACAGCCTGGAAGAGGGGAAGAGCCTTTATTACATGGAGGCGGAAAGGCTCCTGGCCCTGGTTAACGCCGCTGCTAACCCGGCAGTTCCCTCACTCTGCCTGATCGACGAGGTCTTATCCGGGACAAACTATATTGAAAGGATTGCCGCCGCCGAGGCAATTTTAAACTACCTGGCGTCAAAGAACGCACTGGTGATCGTGGCCACGCACGACCTGGACCTGGCGCAGAAACTGAAGGGCGCTTACCGCTGCTATCATTTTACCGATCGAGTGGGCCCGGAGGGCCTCTATTTTGACTATATCTTAAAAGAGGGGCTCACCACCACCCGCAACGCCATCAAGCTGCTGGAGTACATGAACTATCCGGAAGAAATTATCGAAGCGGCTGTCACCGGGGTCAAGCACTACCTGCGCCGCAAAAGCTAGAATTAGTTAATTAGGTGCCAGGCACCAAATTAACTAAATCAAGGGCGGCAGGTTTTTAAATGGGCTTATAGAAATATTTGTAGGCAGATCACGCTAAAGGTTAATCATTGGCTCAATTCAAAGCGGGGGCGATAGGAATGCTTGAACATTGGCAGAATCAATATCCCCATAAGTTTGTTTCCACCGATGATATCTTTAAAAATATCCATGCCGGCGACAGGATCTTTATCTCCACCGGATGCGGCGAGCCGCAGTACCTGGTTAATCAACTGGCCGCCTATGTGGAAGCCCATCCGAAAGCTTTTTTCGATGCCGAGGTCCTGCAGGTCTGGACCCTGGGGGTGGCCCCCTATACCGATGAAAAACTGAAGCATAATTTCCGGCACAACTCCTTCTTTATCAGCCACCACACCCGCGATGCGGTCAACCGGGGAAAGGCCGATTACACTCCTATCTTTCTCTCCGATCTGCCGGCGCTTTTCCGCCGCAGGCAGGTTCCCATCGACATGGCTTTAATCCAGACCTCGCCGCCCGATGCCCGCGGCTATCTCAGCCTCGGCGTGAGCGTTGATATCGTCAAGGCGGCGCTGGAGAGCACAGACCTGGTGGTGGCGCAGGTGAACAGGCATATGCCCCGCGTTCACGGCGACAGCTTCATTCATATTGATGAGATCGATTACCTGGTTCCCCATGACGAGCCGCTGCTGGAATATTGCCCGGGCCAGGTTGACCCGGAGATTGCCGGCAAAATCGGCTCTTACGTTGCCCGGATCGTCGAAGACGGCGACACCATCCAGGTTGGCTACGGCAGCGTCCCCAACGCCATCCTCGCTTCGCTCCACGACAAGAAGCACCTGGGAGTGCATACCGATCTCTTGAGCGACGGAATTCTTGAGCTGATGAAAAGCGGCGTCATCGACAACAGCCGCAAGACTATAAACCGCGGTAAAACCATCGCCTCCTACTGCATGGGTTCTCACTCGAGCTACGAATGGATTAACGATCACCCGGCCATAGAGCTGAAGGGGATCGATTACACGAACAACCCTCTTTTAATTGCCAGGCATGAAAACATGGTGGCGATAAACAGCGCCCTGGAAATTGACCTTACCGGGCAGGCCACCGCTGAATCTCTCGGCACTCTTTTTTACAGCGGCATCGGCGGGCAAGCCAGTTTCATCCGCGGCGCGGCCATGGCTCCGGGGGGGAAGACCATTCTCGCCTTGCAGTCAACCTCCCGGGACGGTTCCACCTCGCGCATTGTCCCCCTGCTGCAGCAGGGGGCTGGGGT
>JAAZHP010000082.1 GCA_012510625.1 Bacillota bacterium | reverse complement strand
ATTGCGGTGCTGGCTTCGGGAGAAGGGACCAACCTCGAGGCGATATTGGAGGCAGCGGAGTGCGGTGAAATTAGCGGCCGTGTGGTGCTGGTGATCAGCGACCGGGATGATGCGCCGGCGCTGGAGCGGGCCCGCCGCCGCGGGGTCCGGGCTCTCTACCTCGATCCCCGCGCTTTCCAGACGCGGGAAGGATATGACCAAGCCATGGCTGAAGAGCTGCGGCGGGCCCGTGTCGACCTGGTGGCGCTGGCCGGTTTCATGCGTCTACTCTCGCCGCCACTAATCAAGGCCTTTTCCATGAAGATCATGAATATCCACCCATCGCTGCTGCCCTCTTTCCCGGGCACATCGGGAGTTAAGGATGCGCTTGATTACGGAGTGAAGGTAACGGGATGCACGGTTCATTTCGTCGACGAGGGGCTCGATACCGGTCCGATCATTTTACAGGAGGCGGTTACCGTGCTCCAGGATGATACCGTGGAGACGCTGCATGCGCGAATACATGCCGCGGAATACCGTCTCTATCCAAGAGCAATAGAGCTGTTTTGTAGAAATATGCTTAGAATTGAAGGAAGAAGGTGTTACATTGAATCAGAGTAATTGCTATCGTAAACGGGCACTGATAAGCGTCTCCGACAAAAGCGGGATTTTGAACCTGGCTCGCCAATTGGATTCCATGGGATGGGAGATCATCTCCACCGGGGGGACCGCCCGCGTCCTTGACGGCGCAGGCATTCCGGTAACCGAGGCAGCCGGTGTAACCGGCTTTCCCGAGATTCTTGGGGGGAGGGTAAAAACCCTGCATCCAAAGATCCACGGTGGCCTGCTGGCCCGGCTCGACCTGGAGGAGCACCGGCAGCAGCTCGCCGCGCAGGATATAATACCGATCCAGCTTCTCGTAGTCAACCTCTATCCCTTCGCTGAAATCGCCGCCCAGCCCGGCGCCGGCCTGGAAGAAGCGGTGGAAAATATAGATATCGGCGGCCCGGCAATGATCCGCGCCGCAGCGAAAAACTTTAAACATGTCACCGTGGTGGTGAACCCGGCCCGCTACCAGCAGGTTGTCAACGAGCTGGCAGAAAGAGGCGCCGTTTCCGATGAAACCCGCTACCGCCTGGCGATGGAAGCCTTTGCCCATACGGCGCATTACGATGCCCTGATTGCCAACTATCTTAACAGCCGCCGCGAATCGGGAGGCGAACTCTTCCCGCCGCTGCTCAGTCTGCCGCTGCGGAAGGTGATGGCTTTGCGTTACGGGGAAAACCCGCAGCAAGAGGCGGCTTTTTATGCCCTGGACTGGAGTCTCCAGGGGCTGGCGGAGGCGCGGCAGCTGCAGGGGAAAGAGCTTTCCTTCAACAACTTGAACGACCTGCACGCGGCCTGGGAGCTGCTCCTCGAGTTTAGCGCACCGACAGCCGTGGCGGTAAAGCACACCAATCCCTGCGGGGTGGCTTCAGCAGCAACGATAGAAAAAGCGTACAGGCTGGCCTACGAAGCTGATCCCCTTTCCATCTTTGGTGGAATCGTGGCTCTGAACCGGCCGGTAAACGAAGCGGCAGCCCGCGAGATGGTGAAGATATTTCTGGAGGTGGTTGCCGCCCCATCCTTCACCCTGGAGGCGCTGGATATCTTCAGGATGAAAAAAGATATCCGCCTGCTGGAGATGACTCCGCACGGGAATGAGAAGGCGGACAGAATAGATCTGAAAAAGGTCTCCGGCGGCATGCTCATTCAGACTCTGGACAGCGAGCCGGTGGACCTTTCGCGGAGCGAAGTGGTTACCGAAAGAGCCCCTTCAGAAAGCGAATGGCGCGACCTGGCCTTTGCCCAGAAAGTGGTCAAGCATGTCAAGTCAAACGCTATTGTTGTGGCCAAGGGAGAACGCACTCTCGGGGTGGGCGCAGGACAGATGAACCGCGTTGGCGCCGCTCGCATCGCCCTGGAGCAGGCCGGAGAGAAGGCCGCCGGCGCGGTGCTGGGCTCCGATGCCTTCTTCCCCTTCCCAGATACCGTGGAAGCGGCTGCAAAAGCGGGAGTGACGGCCATAGTCCAGCCGGGCGGTTCCCTGAAAGACAAAGAGTCGATTGAGGCCTGCAACCGTCACGGGATGGCCATGGTTTTCACCGGCAGGCGTTATTTCAGGCACTGAAAAGGATCTGTGAAGGGAGAGAAGAACGGTGCGGGTATTAATTATTGGGGGCGGTGGCCGGGAGCATGCCCTGGCCTGGAAACTGGCGCAAAGCCCGCTCCTGGAGAGGCTTTACTGTGCTCCGGGCAACGCCGGTATTGCGGCATTGGCTGAATGCGTAGATATCTCACCCGTTGATCTGGACGGGCTGGAGAAATTTGCGCTTGAAGAGAAGATCGATCTCACGGTGGCCGGCCCGGAGGCGCCTTTGGCGGCGGGACTGGCCGACCGGTTTCGCCGCTCGGGCTTGAGGGTATTTGGTCCCGGACGCGAGGGGGCCCGGCTGGAGTGGAGCAAGGTCTGGGCCAAAGAGCGGATGGTACGCTGGGGCATCCCCACGGCCAGATTCGCCGTTTTCGACGATTATGAAGCCGCCAGGCGCTACCTGGAAAAACATTACGCCGGCAGGCCGGTTGTAGTCAAAGCCGACGGCCTGGCCTCCGGCAAGGGGGTCACCGTAGCCCCGGACTGCTCCACAGCAGGGGAGGCGCTCCGCTCCATGATGATTAAAAAGGTTTTCGGTGAAGCCGGTGAGAGGGTGCTCATCGAAGATTGCCTATATGGTGAAGAGCTCTCCGTGCTCGCTGTTACAGACGGCAGGGAACTGGTAATGCTCCCCCCATCACAGGATCACAAGGCCATCGGCGAGGGCGACCGCGGCCCAAACACGGGAGGAATGGGGGCTTATGCACCGGCTCCGCTGTTGACGGAAGATTTGGCCCGCAAGGTCGAGCGCTCAGTCTTCCGCCCTTTCCTGGCCGGCCTGGAAAGGGAAGGGATCGATTACCGCGGGGTGATCTATGCCGGCCTCATGGTCAACGGCAGCGAAATAAATTTGCTGGAGTTCAATGTTCGTTTTGGAGATCCTGAAACACAGGCCTTGATCCCGCTGCTTGAATCGGATCTGCTGCCGCTTTTGCTGGCTGCAGCTGAAGGACGCCTTGCCGGGGCTATAAGGGAGCT
>JAAZHP010000081.1 GCA_012510625.1 Bacillota bacterium | reverse complement strand
GTGGCCGGCGTGATAATCACGTAGAGCCTGTCGCCGCGCCCGTTTTTGAAGCCCACCGTGCCGGCCGGGCTGGGTGCGCCGAGAGGCGAGATGGTAAAGCCGCGCACCCCGCCGTTAAGGGGAAAATTGTTCATGGCGTAAGATATGCCCGGGGGAAGCTTGACCGTCTTCTTTTCCGCGGGCAGCAGGAGGCGGTAATCGCGCGCCTCCCAGCGGAATTCCATGCGCGTGCTTTTGCCTTCCGTTATCGCCACCTGCCGGGCGAGACGCATATCCGCAGCCAGGCGCCAGACGGCCGCTTCAAGCCGCCATTTTTCCTCCAGGCCGCCCACCGCGGGCAAAGCTACGGCCAGCAGAATGGCGAGGAGGGCCAGGACAATGATTATCTCCAGTAAAGTAAAGCCGTCCTGGTTTAGTTTTCTCCGTCTGGCCCCACCGGTTTACCCTGCCCTTCGGGAAGGATGATTAGCCTAAAGTCGAGGCTAAGCCGGTGATCGCCTTCAACCGTTTCCATGATCGCCTGGTCGGTCAAGCTCATGTGCTTGAACTGCTCCAATCTTTCCAGCAGCCGCAGGAGCTCTTCGGCCGGGCCTCTCGCTTTCAGGGAGACGGGAATATAGCCTCCTTTATCACCTTGCTGGAATTGAGCCACAGACAAGGACTCAATTTCCAGCGGAGATGTCATCACCAGGTGCTCCAGGGCCCCCAGCACCTGAGGCAAATCGTCCCACTGCGGTATTTTCTCGTAATAATAGGACTCCGTATCGCTAATACTGCTCCACTTCTTCTCTATTTCCGGCTTGCGGGCTAGCTTTGTCCTCAAGGTGTCAATTTCGCTGCGCAGCTTGGATTTTTCCTCGTTAAGGGCGCTTATTTCCGCCATGGCCGGCTGCACAAAATAATGCCAGTAGATAAACAAACCCCCGATGACAAAAAGCACCAGCAGCAGAACCAGGCCTATCTTTGATTTTTTTTCTTTTTCCGCCACGGCTACTGCTCACCCCCGCCTTTAAAGGTGATGGTGACCTCTATTTCAAAATCAAACCTGTCGTTTCGCGGATAGGCCATATACCGGTATACGGCAGAATCGTATGACTCTTCCCGGGCCAGGTCCTGCAGGAAGAGGGCAACCTGGCGCATAGAGCCGCTCTCACCCCTCATGCGCACCTTCCCATCGGAGAAGAAGGAAAGATGGAGGAGTTTCAGGCCCCGATCATGGGCCAGGTTCAAAATCAAGCGAAAATCACCGGACCAGAGCCAAGCTCTCTTTCCCAGTTCTTCAGCGATGGCCGTCCTCTCTTCAAGAGCTTTTAACCGGGCTTCAAGTTCGGCCAGAGGAGCCACTTGCTGCTCCAGCAAGGCCCGCTCCTGGGCCAGGTTATTGTTCTCTATGGAAAGCTGCACCTGGTAAAGATAGAGAAAAAGCGTGCCCCCCACAAGAAAAACTACCAGGGCGATCACTGCCAGAGTGGCCAGGAGGCGAGGCCAGTAAAACTCCCTGGCGATAACAAACTCGCGAGTGCGCAGGTTAATTTCTGTTTTCATCGCAGCCACCCCCGCAGGGCCAGTCCCGAGGCAATATTAAGAAGGTGCCCCTCTCGTTCGAGGTCTTCCCGGATGAATCTGCGCCCGATGTGTACAAAAGAGAAAGGATTCAATATCTTCGGCTCCACCTTCAGTTCAAATCCCAAGAATGAGGGAAGTCGATCGATGGAGGCGCCTCCACCGCAAAGGCAAATGGTTTTTATCTCTTTCTGGGCATGCCCCGCCCGGTAAAGGTAAAATTCAAGGGAGCGGCGGATCTGGTTGACCAGCTCATCGGCAACCTCCTGGACTCCTTCCACGGTGAAGGGGTCGCCCCCGAAGAGCAGGCGGCGTGCCGCATCATAGCCTATTTCACGCCGTTCGGCAATGCGGTGGCAGAAATGATTCACCCCGATACTCAGGGTGCGGGAAAAACTAAAGCCGCCCTGGTCGACCAGAAGGAGATTGCTGCATTCGCCCCCGATATCGAGAACCATAAGCGCCTCCGCCTCCTCCCCGCGGGAAACAGGCACCAGATTAGGAACAACATAGGGAAGGACGCGCTGCAGGGCGAAGGGTTCGATTTCAATGACATCGGGATAGAGCCCTGCCTTCAGGATCACCGTGATATAGTCGTTGACCACGTCCTTCGGCGCGGCCACCACGGCCAAGTCAATGACCTCGTTGCCGTCCACAACGCTCTCGCCAATTTCAATGTAGTCGAGCACCGCCTCCTCAAGGGGAATCATAATCTCCTTACCCGCCTCGAAGCGCAGCGCCGCCTGCAGTTCGCGCGGCGGCATCTTGGGCAGCCGCATCTGACGCAGGATAACCGCCTGGCTTCCGATGCAGAGGTTGACCCTGTTGCGATGAAAACGGCGCCTTTTAAAAACCCAGGCCAGGCGGTCGGAGAGGGCCGCGGCATCGGTCACTCTTCCCGCAGTGATCGCCCCTTCAGGCAGATCGTAGATGCCGTACTGGTGCAGGAAAACCTCGCCGTGCTCCTGCTTAAACTGGATGAGCTTGAGCTGCTCTGAGCCAATATCAAGGCCCACTGCCGAATAGCGCCCTTTAAAGTACAGCGGCGGCGGTGCAGCGAATTCGTCCCTTTCTACTGCGGTCTCCACGGCTTGATCCATTCTTTCACCACCACTCTTTCAATGCCAAATTTATCCATGAAGCTGCCAGTAACGCTGGGGTCATGGTGCAGCCGGCAGTTAACCAGGTGCACGCTGGAGGCAACAATCACCCCGTGGATGTGCAGCTGTCTCCCCCATTCCCTCAACGTGCTGGCATCAATGGAAACCCAGCCCTGCTCGGCAAAAAGCAGCAGAGGGCCGCTCATAAGGGTGTCTCCGGTGAGTCCCTCCAGTGCCCCTTCACCGACGTGGATATTCCCCCTGGCGCACAGCAAAAGCCCGCTAGTTTCCTGGCTTTCCGCGCTGCCGGTGACAGGGCTGTCAATCTCAATGTCCCCCTCCACCACGATGGTTCCGGTCAGGTTGACCGCCCCTTCTCCTCTCACAGCCAGATCTCCCCTCACCACCAGGAGGCCGTCGGGGAAATTGAAGCTGAAAGTTTCGCCCTCTCCCGGACTGATGGCTAGGCTTCCTCTCACCTCCACCCGCCTGAAGGGAGCGCAGGGGTAAGTGCTCCAGATCTGGCCGGAAAGGAGGCTGAATTCCACCTCATCACTGAAGGCGTCAGTATTTAACGGAGGCAGGCCCATCTTCTGCGCCGTCTTTATCTCCGCTGGCAGGGCATCTTCCCGGTAGAAATAGAGGGGAGGTTCTCCGGGCCGTTGAATGATTAAGCAGGCCTCCTGCTTCCACTCCAGGGAGGCTTCTTCAAAAAAGGTCAGCTTCCCGCATATGGTATTGTCCTTCGACAGCTGCAGGACCTCATCAACATGAACGCTGCCGTCAATGAAACTGCCTTCAAGGGCCAGTGTGCCGGCAGCCAGCAGGGCCCTGCTGGATAAACTGTTTCCCGCTTCCACGATTGCCGCCATAGCCATGGTCTTCCCCCTCAGCTTCCCCTCGGAGATAACCAGGCGCTGCCCCGGCAGGATGAGCTGCGGAATCATCTCGTAGTGGGGATCACTTTCTGGAAGCCCGGGTGGCGGCACGATGCGCACATGGTAGCTGCCGTCGCCCACGCTGCCGCTGATGGGGCGGTCATAATCGAAAAAGCAGGCTAGCGCGGCCACGCCGGCTTCAATGCCGGCCTCGGCAATGTAGTAGAGCCGCATCTCCTCCTCCTGGTTGCAGGCGATGAGCTGTTCAGTCATCGCACAGGTCAAAAGCGCGCCTCCCAGCATGAGCAGAACCGCCGTATAAACTGCTACCATTACCAGCAATGAGCCGCGCTCGGGGTCATCCCGACGGGCTCGCAACGGGCCACTCCCTCCTGCCCCTTCAAGGTGTCACGGTTTCCGGGAGATTACGCGGGCGGACGCTGCTTTGGAGCGTCACCGCGCTTTCGCCGCTGCCGGCGGTAATGGATATGAGCACCCTGCCGTCGCCGTCAACCTGAAAGCTCACTGCACTGATGCCCCCAGCGGCCACGTTGCTGGAGTAGGTGGAGCCGCCGACGATTTGTTCGAGAAGCAGCTGTCCTCCCCAAAGGCGGAAGCGCCTGAAATGACGCCGGTGGTCGCCCTGGGGATCTGACGGGAGCCCGTAGCGAATCTCGCCATCTTCTTTGGCGACATCCACCCAATGGGCAAAACGCAGTTCACGATCAACGAGCTCCATGGCAGCGCGGGCATTTTGCTGGCTGTCCATCCGATCCACACCCTTGCGCCAGGCGAAGATGCCGCACAGGTAGAAGCCGCCCACCGCCGCCGCGGCGAGGCCCAGCAGCGCCAGGACCAGCAGCAGCTCCACCAGGGTGAGCCCGCGCTCATAATGCCCCCACCGCACCGCCTTCACCTTCCAGCCAGGTAGCTGGAAAGCTCCACGCATTGCTCCGCGGCGCCTTCCTGCCACTTCACCTGCACATCTATTTTAAGCATGGCCACTCCGGCATCTTCGCCTTCCAGCGTGAGTTCCAGCTGCTGCAGCTTCGTCTCGCGGCGGAAAAAGCCAAGGTTCTCCATCTCTAGGTAAATGCCCCCCGGGGCGGCGTCGACGGCATCGAGATAGTAGCTGCAACCGCGGGCCTTGATCTCCTCCATCTTCTCGCGGCAGAGGTTGGCCGCGGCGGTGCGGCGCCCCGCCTGCACCATCCCGCTGCCACCGGCGGCAAGGAGAGCGGACAGGGGAAGAAAAACAATGGCCAGCACCGTCATTGCCACCAAGAGTTCGACAAGGGTGTAGCCGCCCTCGCCGCGCCGGGCTTCCCTGAAGCCGAACACGCTCCTTTTCTCCCCCTCTCACGCAAGGCGGATCCTGCCCCCCAGCGGCAGAGATAAAAGGGTGGCGGCGCGGGCCGCCACCCAAATTTGATCAAAACACTTAACAATGTAGGCCTCTGGACGGGACAGACAGTCCTGACATTTTACGGAGTAGTAGATTATCCTCCGCCCGTTCCGCGATAGGCCCCGTCCCATTGCCCGCGAGGAGCCGCCCACGGGACGCCATCCTCTTCTACCAAAGTGTAAGAAGCTCCCGCCCCCAAGCCTTCCGGCGGTTCATATCTCAAAAGAAGCGGGGGAACATCCGGAATAGCGTCAAGATATCCTTCTGTTACTAAAACGTCAATACTTTCCGGATAAGCCCCATTGTGGGCCATGGCATACTGCTGGACGGCGGAGTCAATGGTGCGCAGGTTGGCATCGTGGGCCTTCTGCGCGGCATTCAGCATGACGTTGTTGTAGACGGGGATGCCGATAGCCACGAGAATGCCGATGATGGCCAGCACGATGAGGAGCTCGATGAGGGTGAAACCTCTCTCCTCCCTATGCAGCCGACGCAGGGCCTCAGCAATTTTCAGGATCACCGCGTTTCACCTCCTTTCCGCGATTTTGTTTATCTAAAAGGCTTCCCTTGTACGGGCCGCCTTGAACACTTAAATCATCTGGTAGATCCCCATCATGGGCTGGATGATGGAGAGCAGCAAGATGGCCACGAAGATCCCCACGAAGACAATGAGCACCGGCTCGATGACTGAGCCCAGCCGATCCAGGTAAAAGGAAAGCTCGCCTTCGTAGAACTCGGCGGTACGCTCGAGCATGCTGTCGAGGGATCCGCTCTCCTCACCAATGTGGACCATTTCTACAACCATGGGCGGGAAGAGGCCGCTGGCAGCAAGCGGCAGGGCCAGTGTCTGCCCCTGGCGGATGACCCGCCGCGCCTCGGCCAAGGCGCCGGCCAGGACCACGTTGTTGAGAACCTTCTCCACCAGCTCCAGCCCCGCCACTATGCCCAGCCCGCTGGCCAGTAGTGTACCCAAGGTGCGGGAGAAGCGGGCCACGATCATGGTGCGGTAAATCTTGCCGTATATGGGCAGGCGCAGCTGGAGCCAATCGAAGCGCTCCCGCCCCTGCGGTGTGCGCAGGTAGCGCCGCAGGGCCAGCCCCAGCATGAGCAGCAGGGCCAGGAGAATGTACCAGTAGCCGGTAATAAAGCTACTCAGTGCCAGAAGGCTTCTAGTGAAAAAGGGCATCTCCAAGCCCATGCTTTCAAAAATCATCGAAAACCGCGGCAGGACGAAGAAGACCATGACCGCCATCACCACCACGGCCAGGCCGGTGACGATGAGGGGGTACATCGTCGCCGAGCGGATCTTCTCCTCCAGGTCATGCTGGTTCTGAAAGTGTATCGCCAGCCGCTCCATGACGGCGTCAAGAATTCCCCCCGTCTCGCCGGCCTCGGCCATGCTGATAATAAGCCTGGGGAAGAAGTCGCCGTGCTTGGCCATGGCCCCGGCCAGGGTGCCGCCCCGCTCCACCTCGAGCGCCACCTCGCGCAGCTTCTCCCTCAAGCTGGGATTTTCGGACTGCTGCGCCTGGATCTTCAATATCTGCAGCACAGTTATTCCCGCCTGAAGCATGGTGGCGAACTGGCGGCAGAAAACCATGAAGTCGCGGTTCTTCGGCTTCTTCTCCCTAAAGCGGGCAAAGAGCTGATCCAGAGAGGCTTCCCGGCGCTGCAGCCCCGCCCCGTGCTCCCTGATGCTGATGACAAAGAGATCCTGCGCGCGCAGCTGTTCGAGAGCCTCGCGCAGCGCCGGAGCACTGATCGTGCCGGTGCTGGATTCCCCCTCCATGGTTCTGGCGACGTAGCGAAAAGTGGGCACGCCCTACTCTCCTTCATGCTTGATGCTAGCTGTATCGCTCAGGCAGGCCGGAAAGACCCACCACCATTTCGCCGCTTTCCGAGGACTTGCGACCGATGTTCTTGGCCAGTGTTTCGGGATCGGTGGCATTCTCCAAGGCCGTCTGCCGGTCGATGATGCCCTGCCGGTAAAGTTCCTCCAGGTGGCTGTCCATGAGCTGCATCCCCTGGCGTCTCCCGGTCTGGATCACCGAGTAGATCTGGTGGATCTTGCCCTCGCGGATGAGGTTGCGCACCGCCGGGTTGCTCACCAGGATCTCCACCGCCGGCACGCGGCCCGACCCATCCTTGCGCTTCAGCAGCCGCTGTGCGATCACCCCGATGAGGGTATTGGCCAGCTGGATCCGGACCTGTTGCTGCTGGTGAGGCGGGAAGACGTCGATAACACGGTCGATGGTCTGCACAGCGTCGACGGTATGCAGCGTGGCCAGGACCAGGTGACCCGTTTCGGCGGCAGTGATGGCTATGGAGATGGTCTCCAGGTCGCGCATCTCGCCCACGAGGATAACATCGGGGTCCTGGCGCAGCGCCGCCCGCAACGCCGCAGCGAAACTGGTGCTGTCCTGCCCGATTTCGCGCTGGTTAACCATGCTGTTCTTGTGCTGGTGCAGGTACTCGATGGGATCCTCGAGGGTAAGGATATGGCAGCTGCGCTGCTCGTTGATCATGTCGATGAACGAGGCCAGGGTGGTGGATTTGCCGCTCCCCGTGGGGCCGGTAACAAGAAGCAGCCCCTTTTGGTAAAGGGTGAAATCCTTGATCACCGAGGGCAGGTTCAGCGACGCGAACGAAGGAATGTTGCTGTTGAGTATGCGCAAAGCTATGGCGACGCTGCTCCGCTGGCGGTAGACGTTTACTCTGAAGCGGCCCAGGCTGCGACTTGAGTAAGACAGGTCAACTTCGCCCTTTTCCTTGAATATTTTCTCCTTTCTTTCATCCATGACCTGCCCGGCCAGCGCTTCGGTATCATCCGGATCCAGGGGCGGATAGTCCTCCAGTGGATAGAGCTCGCCATGGATCCTGATGATGGGAGGCAGCCCGGCTGACAGGTGCAAGTCCGAAGCTTTTAGGTTGATGGCTTTTTCCAGGAGCGTATTTATCTGCCAGTCCACATTCAATCACTCCAACTCTTATCCCTGCAGTTTCAACAATGCCATTGCTCCAACCCTGCCATCACATCACATCGACGTAGTGGACGGCCTCGTAAACAACCTTGTTTGAACCCGAAAAACCGATTACCTGGGCCTTGTTTTCAAGGACGGGAGGCGCCGTCTCGGGAACTGTATAGCTGTATGAAAATTTCACCACACGGCCCACGCCCAGGTTCCCGATGGTATTGCACCAGAACTTGCCAAAAAGCGGCGCCGTTACCTTTACCCCGCTTAGCGGTACCGTACCGGTGTTGGTGACGGTAAAGCGGAAAGTGATCATCTCTCCCCTCTGGGCGGATGGCGGGCCGGTAAGCTCCAT
>JAAZHP010000080.1 GCA_012510625.1 Bacillota bacterium | reverse complement strand
TTGAGGATGTTTTCGCCGATTCTAAAGAACCCGGTCAGAAATATGGCCTGGTTAAGTTCACCGGGCAAATGGTAACGCCGGATAACTTCAGGGAAATAATGGGCGAATACGCGGAATAGCCTCACATTTCATATGCTCTCTTCTTAATGCTGTTCACATGTCAGGGGGCGGATTACCCGCCCCCTTTTGATTGGCGCTACTAATCCCCTGTTACTTTTCCAAAGTGTTCTATACGGCGCCTTTGCTTCTCTCCTCCAGGTCGCTGATGATCTGCCGGTAGAATTTATCGTCCAACTTGTAACGGTAGCGGTAGATCAAGTAACTGACGATGATAAACAATATGGGGATGATCATCATGGTAATCCTCAAGGAGAGGCGCATGGTGCCGGTCATGCCGCTTTCAATCATGGCCCTGGCCGCTTCAGTGGGCAGATCCGGGTCCATCTTTTTCGCCTCGGTCAGGGGATTGATCACCTTCTCGTTCAGCCCCGACAAGGTCAGCGTGGCCGCCACGATAAGCGCCTGGATGGAGGCGGCGAGCTTGGTGGCGAAAGGCCTGACGGCAAAGACCACGCTTTCATTCCTGGTGCCCAGCTTCCAGTGCCCGTACTCGATGGTATCGGCGATCATGATATACATCAAGAAGAGGATAAGGGCCTGGCCGCTGAAGAGCAGCAGCCCGGCAGCCCCTATGGTAATCATGTTCATGGGGAATACATAGCCGGCGCTAAGCATCAGCAGGAAACCGGCAACAATGGCGATGGCCGAGTAGCTGTAGATCTGTTTTCTCGTTATTTTCCGCGCTATTGCCGGAGCCAGGGCGGTAGCCAGCAGCTGGCTCACAGCCAGGATGCCCAGGAACATGGTGAACTCGCCGCCGCCGTACCTGCCAAAATCGTAGTTGAAAAAGTAGGGTCCCAGGTTTACCACGAGGGCGAAGGCGATCTCCAGCAGCAGGAAGGCCAGGAAGATTATTATCAGCTGGTCGTTTTTGGTTATGATCTTTACAAAGTCTCTCAACCTGGTTTTAGGCTGCTCGGCCTCCGCATAGAGCGGTTTTTCTTTTACGCCCACCACCACCAGGGTTTGGCATAAAATGAAGGCGGTGGAGATAACCAGGGAAATCCAGAAAAAGGCTTTCACCGGCCCTCCTTTATAATTCTGGTAGATAATGGGTATTAACCCGGCAGCCAGGAAGGCGCCCAGCGAGGCGAAGAAGCGGGCGGAAGCGCAAATGCTTTCTCTTTCTTTGGGGTTTGTGGTGAACGAGGGGTACATGGACCAGTACGAAATATCATTCATGGTAAAGGTTATTTCCCACGACAGGTAAAAAGCCGCGAAAAGAACGGCAAAGGGCACCCCCCGCAGGCCGAAGTCTTGAAAGAGCAGGAAGGTAAAGACGGCGCTGGATACGGCGCCGGCGATGACCCAGGGTTTAAATTTGCCCCACCTGGACCTGGTATTATCGATAATAACGCCCATCATGGGATCGTTTACAGCATCCCAGACCCTGGTTGCCGCGATTATAATGCCGACGGCCCAGATTTCCCAATCGGCCAACCCGATGGCATCGGTAAAAAAGACCATGATATACATGCTTATCAGCGTGTAGGCCATGTCCCGGCCGATGCCGCCTACAGAGTATGACCATTTGGTCCTGTTGCTTACCCTGAAGTTTTCACTCAAATTTTTCCCTCCTCTAAATAATAAATAATGGTGTTGCCAATGCTTCCCCGGGAACCGATTATTGTACAGTTATTCATTTTAATGAAATATCCTGCAAGAAAATAGGTAAATATGTGGTATTGTTTCTTGGATAACCTGTCCCGTACAGGTTTTTCTTGATACCGGACTGGACAGGCTTTGCGCCGGCCGGAAAAGGGATGTGTGCGGATCCGCCGAATATATATCTGGAAGTATTGTGCCGGGGGTGGCTTTATGGATTTCTTTAATCTCCAGAAGAAAATTTTCTCCGAATATTTTGCGGGCAGGTACAATGAAGCCCTGAAGTCCGCTCTTGAAGCAAAGGAGCGATTCCCGGATCAGTTCCATCGGACCGGTTTCTGGGCTGCCTGTCTATACTGCCGCACCGGCAGCCCCGGCAAGGCGCTTCTGGAGCTGGAACAGGCGCTAAAAAAGGGCGCATGGTGGTCTGAAACGGTTTTGCTTGATGAAGACCTGCTGCCCCTGCGGGAGCGCGAAGAGTTTGCGCGGATTAAAGAAATTTGCCTCCTGCGCCAGGCGCAAGCGGCCGAAAAATCCCGCCCGGAGCT
>JAAZHP010000079.1 GCA_012510625.1 Bacillota bacterium | reverse complement strand
CCTGATCCGAGGAAGATTGCGGCCGGTTCATGCGGCAGCAGGACCCGGCCGTTCTGCAGCACCCGCATGCTGTCGCCGGAGATCTCATCGATAAGCAGGATCCGTCCGCCGGCCTCTCCGAATTCGTACTTAATATCGACCAGCTCGAGCCCTTTTTTAAAAAGTTGTTTTTTAATTAAGGCAGTAGCCTTTTGGGCAGTCTTCTTCATGTAGCCGGCCTCCTCCGGAGAGGCAATTTGCAGTGCAGCCAGCGTCTCAACGGTGATCGGCGGGTCGCCGCGCTCATCATCCTTCAGGGTAAACTCCACCAGCGAAGGCAGCGGCATGCCCTCGGCGGCATACTTGCCGTAGCGGCGGACAAAGCTGCCCCAGGCTTTCTCGCGGCAGATTACCTCCAGCCCGAAAGAACGGGCCTTTTTTACCACGATGCAATTTTCTTCCGGTCCGGGACCGAGATAATGTGTGGGAATGCCGGCCTGCTCCAGCAATTTAAAAAAATAGACCGAGAGGCGCAGCGAAGCGCCGCCCTTGCCGGCAACCCGTCCGACTACTTCATTGCCCCCGGGGTCAAGGAGTTTTCCGCTGCCGGTGACGCTGTCTTTAAAACGAAGCAGAAGTTGATCCTCTGTGTATAGGAGAACATCTTTTGTTTTTCCACGATATAGAATCTCCATTGAACCATTCCTTTCCCTTAACCTGCAGTCTGCCGCTTTTTCTTCGGTACGGGCGCTTATAATCCTCCCTGCAGTTTACCCTTTCTAACAGATTATAAGCAGCCGGGCCGGCTCCTTTCAGTTGATTGAGACATAAAGATGGTACAAACTCATATAATTAATTGAAAAAGATGAGCGGCTCTAAACGGGAGGGGATTAAGGTGGAAGAGAAGTATAATTTTCGCAGCGGCCAGCACCGGCTTGTCATTGAAAACAGGGAGCATACCGAGATTACCGGTGTAGTTCACGTGGACAGCTTTGACGATGAAGAGGTGATCATGGAAACAGAACTGGGCCTGCTGGCGGTGCGCGGCGAAAACTTGCACATCAAGCATTTGAACCTGGATCAGGGGGAAATATCCATTGAAGGCTACGTACTGGAGCTGGCTTACGCAGAGGAGAAGCGCTCGCGGGCCCGCGGGAAGAACCTGCTGGAGAGGCTTTTCAAATAGTGGCCGCTTTCCCTGCCTCTTCGCAGGCTATCCAGCAGTTGATCGCTTTTTCGGAAGCCATGGCCATGGGAGTGATTTATGCCGCGGTTTACGATATTTACCGATCACTGCGCATGCAGTTCCGGCGCTTGCCGGCGGCCTTATCGGTGGTTGCGGATTGTTTATTCTGGGTCGCAGCCGCCGTTGCCACCATCTTCTTTTTGTTCTACCGGCGCCAGGGAGAAATACATCTTTACACCTACGGCGGCTTGACCGCGGGCTTTATCGTATATTTCTATTTCTTCAGCGGTTATTTGCTGCCTTTCTGGCTGAAAGGGTTTGGTTTTCTGTTTCGAGCCGGACAGTGCCGTAGTAAAAGCGCCGGCCCGGAGGAGGGGCCGCCGGTTTGGAAAAGCAGGATCTTTCACTTTCTGCGGCGAAAGTAAAATAACTGTATCATACCGAATCAAGAACGGGGATGTGATTCTGATCCGGAAGAGGAATAATAACAACTTTAAAAGGGTAGCCCCTTTCCCCCGCCGCCGGCAGCGAAGTTTCGGGATGGCCAGGCTGATCACTGTTTCCGGAGCGATTTTATTCTGTTTTCTTCTGGCCGTGGCTGCCGTGCAAATGTTTCAGCATTTCCGGCTGCAAAAGGAGCTTGCCGCAGCCGAGCTGCGATTGGCCCAGTATGAATCCGGCATAGAAGAAATTACCGAAGAGATTGCCCGGCTGCATGAACCCGGTTATATCGAGGTGCTGGCTCGTAAATGGCTGGGCCTGGTCAGGCCCGGGGAGATAGTGTTCCAGCTCGAGGATTGACAAAGCATTCGAAAAAGTTATAATAACTTTAGATTTAAGTTAGTATTAAGCAAGGAGGATCTTGTAACGGCATGCCCGTAGAGGTAGGCAGCATTGTGGAAGGGGTGGTCACCGGGATCACAAATTTTGGCGCTTTTGTTACCCTGCCCGGAGGAGAGACCGGGCTGGTGCACATATCGGAAATAGCCAATTCTTATGTCAGGGATATCCATGATCATCTCAAGAAATCTGACCTGGTTAAGGTAAAGGTGCTCTCGGTGGACGGCGGGAAAATTGGCCTTTCCATCCGCCAGGCTCTTCCAGGTTCACGCAGAAGAGAAAACCGGGCTACTTTTGAAGACAAGCTGGCCCGCTTCATGAAGGAGAGCGACGAACGGCTGCAGGACTTGAAGCGAAATACCGAGTCCAAAAGAGGCGGCCGGGGGACTTACCGGGAAGCTTATTGAGCTGACCGGAGAAGCGCCTCCAGATTAAAAATTCCGGATTTAACCGCGGCGTTTGCGGCAAACCGCTTTCGCAGCTTTGCAAAACACCTGTAAGGTGTTTTTTTTATGCCATTTTCGTTCATGCGGTCATATGATTATTAAATGACGAACCGGCAACCTGACTACTTAATTCGATTTGGTTGGACGCGTGTAGCCATAAATAAGAGGATAGCCCGCTCCATCCTCGTTAAGAAAGTGGCGGGAACAATGATTAATCGGTGAGGACTGGCTTTATTTGTCGCAAAAAAAATTTTTTCCGCTTACTGATTATGACATACATTTCAGGATAACCCCTTTATAATTTATTTCACCGGGACCACGGAGGAGGATGTCTGTGCGGATGGAAGGGACAACTTTTGCCCGTGAAGCCACATCTGCTACCGGAGGTAGCCAGGAGCGCCTCAACGCTTTGAGAGCCTTTTACCGGAAGGGCCAGGCCCTCTTCAGCGCGCCCAATGTCCTGCTGGCGCTGGCGGGTTTCTTGTTGGGCAGGGCCGAAATCCTCGGCGAGATTGCTCCTTTCGGAGCGATCTTCTGGCTCATGGCGTTGCGGGAAAAACCTAAGCAAAGCTTCCTGGTGGCGGCGGCCGTCCTCACAGGCCGGGCCACGTCAGGCGGTGACGTGACGGAAGCATTCGTCCTCCTGGGAGCGATGGCGGCGGTCTGGTTCATGGAAGGTCTCTGTCTCCGGATATTTAAACGGAGGTGGCCGTTGTTGCCGGCAGCCGCGGTGCTGGTAACCCTGAACCGGCTTCCAGTCCTGCTCAGCGCTCCCCAACTCCTGGATGCGGTCTACCTACTGCTGGAGTTTATCATCGGCTTCCTGGCAGCAGTGGTTATGCTGCCGGCGATGCGGCTGATCGATTTTCTCCCCCGCAGCAGGGACAGACCGGTGATGGAACAGGAAGAGATCCTGGCCCTGTTTCTCATATTTATTCTGGCCATGTTTGGCTTGAAGAGCGTTACCGCGGCAGGCTTATCCGTAGAAGCCGCCGCCTGTTACCTGAGCATCCTGCTCCCGGCCTACTTGTTGGGGGTGGGCTGGGGCGCCGCGATGGGAATAATTACAGGGACAATACTGGGGTTGGGGAACCCCTACTTCTATCTCTATATTGGGTCCCTCTCCTTTAGCGGTTTTTGGACAGGCCTGCTCAGGCCCTTCGGCCGGTGGGGTTCTGCAGCAGGGTTCCTGTTCTCCATGCCGGTGCTCTTCTTGCTGGCCCCCGTGGAAATGCCTGGATTTTACTGGAGGGAAGGCCTGCTCTCCCTGTTCATATTCCTGGCAATTCCGGCACGAAGGCTCCGCAAGCTGTCGCTGCAGCTGGGGGAGCTGGGATTGGGGAAAGGCGAGAAGGCTCCGGAGAAGGCACGCCAGGCTGTCAGCGAGAGGATCCGGCACATGGCGAAGCTCTTTGGCGAGCTGTCGCTGGGCTTCGCCCAGGCCACTGCGACCAGGCAAAGCAGGGAAGAGGATGATCGCTCCTCTTTGCTGGAGGAGCTGATGAACCGGGTTTGCCGTTCCTGCTTGTTCCGGCGGCGCTGCTGGGAGAAGGATCTGCACAGTCATCACCGCTTGATCCTCGACCTGCTGGAGCGCGCCGAAAAAGAAGGGGAGGCGGTGACGGCTCATCTGCCCGCCGCCTTCCGGGAAAGATGCCACCAGCCCGAGGTGCTGGTAGAGGCGATTAACAAGCTGCAGGAGCTGATGGTGGTAAACCGGTTTTGGGAGCAGAAGGTTAAAGAGGGGAAGGAGCTGGTTTCAGGCCAGCTGCAGGGCCTGGCGGAGGTCATGCATGACCTGGCCAGCGAGTTTGATGAAAACCGGTTCCCTCCCGGCGTGGGTGAGCAGGCGCCCCTCTTTAACCTGGAACTGGGACTGGCCCAGAAAGCGGGATGGAACCAGCAGGTATGCGGTGATTATTACAGCCTCCTGGAACTGGGTGCAGGGGAGCAGGTGATTATTCTTAGCGACGGGATGGGCAACGGGCCCCGCGCGGCGGCAGAGAGTAAAGCGACCGTTGTCTTGCTGGAGCGCCTGTTGGAAGCGGGCTTCAAGAAAGAGGTCGTGCTGCGCAGCGTCAACTCCCTGCTGCAGCTGCGCACGGGCGATGAAACATTTGCCACCGTGGACATGGCTCTCATAGACCTGGTTGAAGGAGAGATTGAGCTGTTAAAAATCGGGGCGGCCCCCAGCATGATCAAGCGGGACAAGGAGGTGTTCAGGATAGGGGCCCCCTCCGTTCCCCTGGGAATTCTCTCCAGGGTAGAAGTTGAGAGCTATTTGGAAAAGCTCCAGCCCAACGACCTGCTGGTCATGGTTACCGATGGGGCCAACGATCCCGACGGGGAGCTTGCCTGGTTGGTTTCATTTCTCCGCTTGATGGAAAACAGTCCGCCGCAAATAGTGGCCGACCGGATTATAGAAGAGGCGGCGCGCCGTTCCGGCGGCCGGTTGCGCGACGATCTTACAGTGGCTGTCTGCCGGTTGCTTCGCCTGAAAGGTTAACTGGAGAAAGACAGTGCCAATGGAGATATGTAGAGAATGCAACCTTTGAACGAGGGTTCAGGGGTTGCATTTTTTTATTTAATTTCCTATTCAAAGTCCATACTATGGTAAAATAATGTAGGAGCGGGGTTCCATCCCCGCCCGATAATGTAAGGGCGAGGCATGCCTTGCCCGTAAACTGGAGGTTTGTGGCGGCGCGGCGAGCCGCGCCTGTTAATGACCATGCTAATAGAAAAAGTAGCCCGTTTTATTGAGCGGCACCGGCTCCTGGATGAGGGCGACCGCGTGCTCGTGGCCGTCTCCGGAGGGCCCGATTCGCTTTGCCTGCTCCATCTTTTGCGCATCCTGGCGCCCCGCTACGGGCTGGCCTTGATTGTCGCCCACCTCGACCACGGAATCAGGCCCGAGGCGCGCCAGGAGGCGGAGGCGGTGCGCAGGCTGGCCGAGGCCTGGTCGCTGCCTTTTGAAGGGGCGGCCGTCGATGTTCCGGCATACCGGGCCGGCCGGAAGCTTTCCGCTTCGGAGGCCTCCCGGGTTGTCCGCTACCGTTTTCTGCTGGGGGCGGCCAAAAAGCACGGAGCCGGCAAGATCGCCCTGGGGCAGCAGCTTGACGACCAGGCCGAAACGGTTCTCTTCAACCTGCTCCGGGGAACGGGACCGGACGGGCTGGCCGGGATCCTGCCGCGGCACAGCTTTGGCCCGGTGGAGCTGATCCGTCCCCTATTGGACACCTCGCGGCAGGAAATTGAGTGCTACTGCCGGGAGCAGGGGCTTGAGCCCCTGCTTGATGCCAGCAACCTGAAAACAGACTATACCCGGAACCGGATCCGCCTGGAGCTAATCCCTTACCTGGAGCAGAGATACAATCCCAACTTGAAACGCTCCCTGGCTCAACTGGCTTCGCTGGCCGCGGCGGACCGCGCCTATCTTGGAGCGGAGGCGCAGAAAAAATTTCAACAGGTGACTGGCCGGGAAAAAGACAGACTCATCCTCGACCAGCCGGCTCTCAACGCGCTGCCCGGGGCGCTGCGCGGGCGTGTTGCTTACCGGGCGCTGCTGGAGTTTGTTCCCGGCAGGCAAATCAGCCGGCGCCATGTTGAACAGCTGCTGCAGCTGGCGGAGCGAACGGGCCCGGAGCGGGAGTTGACCCTGCCGGGAGGTGTGCGGGCTTATCGTTCTTACAACCGCGTGATTCTCACTGCTGAAAAACCTTTTCGGAAGAGGAGCATCATGGCCAGGCCCCTGCAGATACCCGGAAGCACCGCTTTGCCCGGCGGGTCTTACCAGGTGAAAGCCTATTTTTCGGATCCCGGTGATTTAAGCTGGCCGCCGCAGCCGCACCAGGCTTACCTGGACTACGATTCATTGCCCGGGTTGCTGATGCTTCGTTCCCGCTGGCCAGGGGCGCGCTTCCACCCCCAGGGAGCTCCCGGTGCAAAAAAATTAAAGGATTTTTTGATCGATCAGAAAGTGCCGCGTCACCGGAGGGATGACTGCCTCCTGGTGACTGCGGACGACGAGGTGGTCTGGGTGATCGGCAAGCGTATTGCCCACCCGTACCGCGTTACCGGAAAGACTTCGCAAGTTTTGGTTTTGGAGTTGCAAAAAACTAGGCAGGAGGAGAGCTCAATTGAAGGATGAAAAACTAAAATTGCTGCTTGGCGGAGAGGAAATTGCCGGACGGGTGGCGGAGCTTGCTGAGCTGATTTCAGCTGAATATGAAGGGAGAAAAGTACTGCTCATCTGTGTGTTGAAAGGCGCCGTGATTTTTGCCAGTGACCTGATGCGCCGTCTAAAAATACCGGTTGAGATTGATTTCATTGCCGTCTCCAGTTACGGGTCGGATACCGCCTCTTCGGGGGTGGTCCGGATCTTGAAGGACCTGGACAGAAGCATTAAGGGGAAAGATGTGCTTATCGTTGAGGATATTGTTGATACCGGGTTGACTTTGAATTACCTGCGGAAGAACCTGCTCAGCCGGCAGCCGCGATCACTGAGAGTTGTTACGCTGCTGGACAAACCGGCCCGGCGGAGAGTGGAGTTTACCCCCGATTACTGCGGATTTGAGATACCCGATTATTTTGTTGTCGGCTACGGCCTTGATTTTAATGAAGATTACCGCCACTTGGCCGGTATATACGTTCTTAATCCGGAGTGCTGACTGTTTATTGTTCCTTCGGCAAATGGCTCAACGAACCCACGGGTTTGGTTGCCTGTGAGAATGCGGTATGTTACAATTAAATAGTTATAAAACTGAGATGCTGTTATAGAGAGGAGGTTTTAGTAATGCACCCCTTTAGACGCCAGATATTATTCTACCTGATTATTGCCCTGCTCTTTTTCGTGGCTATGAAGCTCATGCTTGATGCGGGGTCGGCTCCCGATAAAATTGCCTACAACGAGTTTGTGGAGCAGGTTAAAAACAACCGGGTAGAAAAGGTTGTAGCTTTCGGCAACGAAATTGAAGCAGAGCTAAAGGACGGCAGCACCGTGATTACGAGGCGTCCTGATGATCACAACTTGACCGACCTCCTCCTGGAAAATAATATTCCCTATGAAACCAATGCCCCCCGCGGGCCCAGCTGGTGGCAGACGGCCATTACCTATGCCATCCCCTTCCTGCTGCTCTTTGGACTCTTTTTTTTCTTTATGCAGCAAACCCAGGGCGGCGGCAACAGGGTGATGAACTTTGGCAAGAGCCGGGCCCGGCTCCACGAAGGGGACCGGAAGAGAGTTACCTTCGATGACGTGGCCGGTGCGGACGAGGAGAAGGCCGAGTTGGCCGAAGTGGTTGATTTTTTAAGAGATCCCCGCAAGTATATCGAGCTGGGTGCGCGCATCCCTAAAGGAATCCTGCTGGTGGGGCCGCCGGGAACGGGAAAAACGCTGCTGGCCCGGGCGGTAGCCGGGGAGGCGGGAGTGCCCTTTTTCAGCATCAGCGGCTCCGACTTTGTGGAGATGTTCGTGGGAGTTGGCGCGTCGCGGGTGCGGGATCTTTTTGAAACCGCCAAAAGAAACTCGCCCTGCATAGTCTTCATTGACGAGATCGATGCGGTAGGCCGGCAGCGCGGCGCCGGCCTCGGTGGAGGCCATGATGAACGGGAACAGACCCTGAACCAGCTCCTGGTGGAGATGGATGGGTTTGATGTAAATGAAGGGATTATCATTCTTGCGGCGACCAACCGGCCTGATATTCTTGACCCGGCCCTGCTGCGGCCCGGGCGCTTTGACCGGGAAGTTGCCGTCGGGGTGCCCGATGTAAGAGGGCGCGAAGAGATTTTAAAGGTGCATACCCGCAACAAGCCGCTGGCTGACGAGGTCAACCTGCGGGACATTGCCCGGGCTACGCCCGGCTTTACCGGAGCCGACCTGGAAAACGTGGTCAACGAGGCGGCGCTGCTGACGGCGCGCAGCGGCGGGAAAAGGCTCGGCAAAAAGGAGATCGAGGAGGCCGTCGAGCGCGTCATCGGCGGGACTCAGAAGCGCAGCCGCGTGATCAGCGAATTCGAAAAGAAAATTGTTGCTTTTCATGAAGCGGGCCACGCTCTGGTCGGCTTCCTGCTGCCTCATACCGACCCGGTGCACAAGGTCTCTATTATCCCGCGCGGGCGCGCCGGCGGCTACACGCTCATGTTTCCGGAAGAGGATCGCTACTTCATGACCCGTTCCGAACTCCTGGATCGCGTGGCCACCCTGCTTGCCGGAAGAGTGGCGGAGAAGCTGGTATTTGACGAGATCAGCACGGGAGCGCAGAATGATCTGGAAAGGGCCACTTCCATAGTCCGCCAGATGATCATGGAGTACGGCATGAGCGATTCGCTTGGGCCGATTACCCTGGGCCACAAGCACGACCAGGTCTTCCTGGGACGGGATCTGGCCCGGGATCGCGATTACAGCGAAGAGATCGCCAAAGCTATTGATCAAGAAATACGCCGGACCATCGATGAGTGTTACGAGAAGGCCAGGAAAGTGCTGGAGGAAAACCGCGATAAGCTGGAGCTCATTTCCGCGGCGCTTCTGGAGAAAGAGACACTCGATGCTGAAGAAATTACCGCTCTTGTTGAAGGAAGAAGCCTGGCCGAGCTCGAGGCCTCCCGCCGGAAAAAGGAGCAGGAGGCTGCAGCCAGATCGAAGGGCGCTGTGCGTCCGGAGAGGCGGGGCGAGAAGGCGGCGCCGGGGAAGGCCAAGGTGCAGCCCTGCACCTCTTTTCAGCAGAGCGAGGCTGCGGGCAATCCTGGCAAAGAGCCCGGCTCTTAAAGAATGAAGAGGGGCTGCCCCCGGGGCAGCCCTTTTTTTGTTTATAAAAGTTGAGAAAGAGGTGTATCCATGGGCGGAATTACGGAAATTGAAGGCATCAAGGTGGGCGTCTGCAGCGATAGGGATGCGGCAACGGGAGTAACCGTGGTCCTGGTTGAAGAAGGAGCCCGCGCCGCGGTTGATGTGCGGGGTTCGGCGCCCGGGACCAGGGAGACTGACCTGCTGCGCCCTTCGCGGCTCGTCGAAGAGGTTCAGGCCGTAGTCCTGGCCGGCGGCAGCGCCTTCGGGCTCGATGCAGCATGCGGGGTGATGCGCTACCTGGAAGAACGGGGCCGGGGCTTTGTTGTTGGGCCGCTGAGCGTCCCCATTGTTCCGGCGGCAATTTTATTCGATCTCCTCATTGGCGATATGAATGTCCGCCCCGATGCCGAAATGGGCTACCGCGCCTGTCTGAATGCCTCGGCAGGACCGGTGCCGGAGGGTTCGGTGGGAGCTGGAACGGGGGCCACGGTGGGCAAGATCTACGGCCCCTTTCAGGCGGTTAAATCAGGCCAGGGGAGCGCCTCCTGCCGCTGCGGCAAGCTCATTGTCGCCGCCCTGGTGGCTGTAAATGCCTTTGGTGATGTTTTTGACAGGGAGGGACGGCTGCTGGCCGGCCCGCGCAATCCCGAAACAGGGGTCATGGAGCGCACCGCCGGCCTGATGACAGCTGTACGCGGTGATTTCCCGGGGAATACCACTCTTGGAGTAGTGGCCACAAACGGCAACTTTTCTCGCGAAGCGCTGCGCAAGATTGCCCAGATGGCCCAAAACGGGCTGGCCCGCTCTATTTGGCCGGTTCACACCATGTGGGACGGTGACATTATTTTCAGCCTCTCTACAGGAAAAGAAGAGGCCGATGTCAGCCTTGCCGGGACCATGGCTGCGGAAGCGGTTTCCATGGCGGTGGAAAGGGCCGTGTTAACAGCCGAATCTTTAGCTGGAATTCCATCGGTCAAGGATATTAAAAATTAAGTGAAATTATTAACTTAATGCAGGAATTAAACCTGATTTTGTGGAATAGATCATCCATGCCGGCAGATAAAGCGGGAGGTTAGGGCAAAAATATTAAAAAATTTAAAGGAGGTTTTTTTATGCCATTGGATCCGACCAAACATGCCGACTGGGAAATTGCCGAGGCGGCAGAGGCCACCATGAAAACGGTCTACCAGTTGGCGGAGGAGCTCGGCCTGGAAAAAGAAGAACTTTTACCGCACGGCCATTACGTGGCCAAGGTAGACTACAAGAAGGTTTTAGAGCGGTTAAAGGATCGCCCCGACGGCAAATATATTAACGTCACGGCGATCACCCCCACGCCGCTGGGTGAGGGGAAATCAACCACCACCATGGGCTTGGCCCAGGGAATGGGGAAGCGGGGCAAAAACGTATTTGCCACCATTCGCCAGCCTTCCGGCGGTCCGACAATGAACGTGAAGGGTTCCGCTGCCGGCGGCGGTCTGTCCCAGTGTATACCGTTAACCCCCTTCTCTCTCGGCTTGACCGGCGACATCAACGCGGTGATGAATGCCCACAACCTGGCCATGGTAGCGGTGACCTCGCGGCTGCAGCACGAATATAACGCCACCGATGCATTTCTCGAGCGCAGAGGGTTGAAGCGTTTGAACATAGACCCCCGCAATGTGGAGATGAAGTGGATCATCGATTTCTGCGCTCAGGCTCTCCGCAACATTGTCATCGGCCTGGGAACCAAGAGGGACGGCTTCATGATGGAATCCGGCTTTGCCATCGCCGTCTCTTCAGAGGTAATGGCGATCCTGGCCATGGCCAAGGACCTGAAAGACATGCGCGAGCGGATGGGCCGCATCGTCGTGGCTTACGACAAGAGGGGCAACCCCATTACCACCGAAGACCTGGGTGTGGCCGGCGCCATGACCGCGTGGATGGTGGATGCAATTAACCCGAACCTGATGCAGACGCTGGAAGGGCAGCCCACATTTGTCCACGCCGGTCCTTTTGCCAATATCGCCGTAGGCCAGTCCTCCATTATTGCCGACCGGGTGGCGCTAAAGCTTTCAGATTACGTCCTTACCGAGTCGGGATTTGCCGCCGATATTGGATTCGAGAAATTCTGGAACATCAAGTGCCGCGAATCGGGCCTGACCCCGCACTGCGCGGTCATCGTGGCCACAATCCGCGCTCTCAAGTGCCACGGCGGCGCCCCGCTGCCGCTGCCCGGCCAGCCGCTGGATAAGGCCTACACTGAAGAGAACCTCGAGTGGGTGGAAAAGGGCTGCGAAAACCTGATCCACCATATCAACACGGTGAAGAAAGCCGGCATCAATCCGGTGGTCTGCATAAACGCTTTCCATACCGATACCGACAACGAGATCAAGCTGGTCCGCCGCCTTGCCGAAGAGGCCGGAGCGCGGGTGGCCCTTTCGAAGCACTGGCAGTACGGCGGCGAGGGAGCTCTCGAGCTGGCCGATGCCGTTATCGACGCCTGCAACGAGCCCAGCAACTTCCGCTTCCTCTACGAGCTGGAGACCCCGCTGCGCAAGCGGATCGAATTGATTGCCAAGGAAGTCTACGGCGCCGACGGCGTGGAGTATGCTCCCATAGCCCTGGAGAAAGCGAAGCGGATGGAGCAGGATCCCGCCCTGCAGAAGCTGGGCACCTGCATGGTTAAGACCCACCTCAGCCTCTCCGACGACCCGCTGATCAAGGGTGTGCCCAAGGGATGGAAGCTCTACATCAGGGACATCCTGACTTACGGCGGAGCCGGCTTCGTCGTTCCGGTAGCCGGGGCCATTTCGCTCATGCCCGGCACAGCGGCCAACCCGGCATTCATGAATGTCGACGTGGACGTGGAAACGGGCAAAGTGAAAGGGCTGTTCTAGGAAGGTTGAAATTAAACCGGGATTCGTCCCGGGTGAAGTTCAGGGGCTGTCCCCAAAGGGCAGCCCCTTCTTTCTAACTCATTTATTTGTAGGGGCGGGCCTTGTGCCCGCTTCCGTTCAACTGCATCTATGCCCGGTGATACCAGGAAGCCAGGTACAGCCGGACCCCTCCTGCGGGAGGGCGTTCGTGAACCAACTGGCTTACGGTCTTTCCCGTTCCGGGTATCAAGAGTTCCGGGGCAATGTCTTTTAGCGGCTGCAGGACGAAATCGCGCTCAGCCAGCCGCGGATGGGGCAGTTCCAGGGAGGGGGTGCGCATAATCACATTTCCGTAGACGAGCAGGTCCAGATCAACTGTCCGCGGTCCCCAGCGTTCACGGCGCACCCGCCCCAGGGCAGTCTCAATTTGCTGCAGCCGGCGCAGCAGGCTGACGGGAGAGAGGGCGGTTTCAAAGGTGGCGCAGGCATTCAAATAGGGGCCCTGGAGAGGTCCGCCTACAGGTTCGGTTTCATACAGGGGCGAAACTTTACCGAGCCGCACCGGCTCCTGCTCCAGCCTGGTCAGGGCTTCCCGCAGGTAGCCCATCCGATCGCCCAGGTTTGACCCCAGGCCGATAAAAGCGGCCGGCATATTCCTCACTCCTTCAGGAACTTTGATACCTTCACTCTAAACTCCCTGGAGCCCGGGGTTATTTAGGAATACATTTACTGTGGTGGAGTCTGGCAGTATGGCAAAAGCAACACTCCCAATTCCCCCATTTGAAAAAGAAAAATTACCAAGCTCCCCCTTTGAAAAAGGCAACCTAAAACTCCCCCCTTTGAAAAAGGGGGGCCGGGGGGATTTAAACGCCCCTGGTCCTGCGTACCTCAACCGCGACGCCGCCCCTGACCGCGGGGATGGGCGGGTGGGGTTTGCAAACCGAAACCTTTGCCCCTTTTATACCGGGCAAGGCCAAAAGGCCGGCGGCAATCTCCTCGGCCAGCGTCTCCAGGAGACGCCGCGGCGGGCCTTCTATAACCCGGCGAACCGTTTCCACAGCATCGCGGTAGTCCACTGTTTCAGAAAGAAGATCTTTTTCCGGGGCAGGCGTATCCATATTTAGTTCAAGGCTAACCCGGAATTCCTGGCCCAGAACTTGCTCCTCTGCGAGGGCACCGTGGTAGCCGTAGCAGCTAATGTCCTTGATTATGATCAACGCAGCCATGGAAATATTATTGACCTCCTATTTGATCTTCTGCTTGGTCTTCTGCTCTCCGCACGATGGCGTCAGTCATGAGGACAACGCGGCGTATCTCCTTGACATCGTGGACCCGGACGATATGGGCGCCGGCGGCGATACCGTATGCGACAGTAGCCGCGGTGCCCTCAAGCCTCTCCTCCGAGGGAAGATTGAGGGTTTTTCCGATCATCGATTTGCGCGACGTGCCCAGCAGCAGCGGATAGCCAAGACCGCGGAAGTCCGCCAGGCGGTGCATTACGGCCAGGTTCTGTTCCAGGGTTTTCCCAAAACCGATGCCCGGGTCAATTATAATGCGGTCGTCAGATATTCCGGCCGCCCTGGCCAGGTCAATCGAATCCTGCAGTTCAAAGATCACCTCCGGGACCAGGTCCCGGTAGTCAGTGGAGTTGCGGTTGTGCATGAGGCAAATCGGGACTCCGAAGGAGGCGGTCACTTCGCCCAGGCGAGGGTCCGCCTTCAGCCCCCAGATATCATTAACCATTTCCACGCCGGCCTGCAGCGCCTCCTGGGCCACCGCCGCCTTGCAGGTATCGATGGAAAGGGGCGCTGGAAAACCGGGGTCGCTTTTCAAGGCTTCTATCACCGGCATGACCCGGGCCAGCTCCTCTTCCTCGCTGATTTTCCGGTAGCCGGGGCGGGTCGATTCGCCGCCGATATCAATAATATCGGCGCCTTCTTCCGCCATCTGGTAGGCCCGCTCCACCGCTGCCGGAAGGCGGTTAAATTTACCGCCGTCTGAAAAAGAGTCGGGTGTAACATTTAAAATACCCATGATCAGCGTTCTTTTCCCCAGGGGCAGGCTGTAGCGGCCCAACTGGAGCGCTCCGCGCGGCCTGCGCCGCGTTTTTCTCAGCAGTTCCAGGATAAGCTCGCCGCTCTCCGCGGTTTTATCGCCGCCGCGCTTCAACTTCTGCGCCAGTCCGGAAAGCGTTTTTTCCGTTCCCGCCAGGAGCAGGCCGTCAAAGCCATGCCCCGGCCGGGCAACCGCTACTCCCATGGCGGCACTTTCTTGCTCAATGATGGGCGTCATCCCGGAGGGAACCAGGCAGAGCTTGATGCTGCAGCACCGCAAATCCTCTCCGCAAATCAAATCACTCTGAAAAGCGTGCATATGGTGGAGGCATGCTTTCAATGGAGGGTCCTCCTTTCACCGCTTAATAAAGCAACTTCTCCCGCTGGGGACGGCGCTCCAGGCCATGGCAATCTTTCCGGGAACTACAGAAAAAACAGAGGCGGGACATGCCGTCGGCCTTGTGTAAAGCCTCACTTAAAGGGGAACGATGACCTGCCGGAGCGCTGTGCCGGTGCTGTAAAATGGCTTTTATTATTATAGCCTGTTCGGAAGGATGAAAACCCGCCCGTTTGAGGATAGGGCCGGCAAGCGCGGCGCTGTGGCCGGCGTGATCCCCGCCGCATTGATATTCCTTCCAGCGCCCGATATCGTGCAGCAAGCCGGCGCCGTAAGCAAGCTCCTTGTGAATAAAGCGGCATCCTTCTTCCAGCAGGAGCAGGTAAGTCAACCGGGCTACTGCGAGCAGATGGTCGAAGTTGTGATGGCAAAAGGGGCGGCTTTCTTCCAAAGCTTTATTTTTTTGAAGGTAAAAGCGGTACCTTTCATCACTGAGAATGCGGTTTACTTTTTCCATATCTCCTCAATTTTGCAGACTAGGATTTCCCTTTTTCAATTAAGGTGAAGACCTCGCCCCGGGAACTGGGATTGGTCCGGAAAAGGCCGCGCACCGCCGAGGTAACCGTAATTGCCCCCGGTTTTTTTATGCCCCGGATGCTCATGCAGAGGTGCTCCGCCTCCACGACTACAACAACCCCTTTTGGATTCAACTCTTCCATGATAATGTCAGCCACGTTGCTGGTTAACCGCTCCTGCAGCTGGGGCCGCCGGGCTACAATGTCCGTTACCCGGAGAAGCTTGCTTAACCCCACCACCCGTCCCTGATCCGGAATATAGGCAACATGGGCTTTCCCGTAAAAAGGAAGCAGGTGGTGTTCGCACATGGAGTAAAAGGGTATGTCCTTTACCAGGATCATCTCGTCATGATTTTCACAGAAACAGGTCTGGAGGTGCTCCCGTGGGTTCAGCTCCAGACCGCCAAACACTTCCGCATACATTTTAGCCACCCGCTGCGGAGTTGAGCGCAAACCTTCACGGTTGAGGTCTTCCCCGATGGCTTCCAGGATCATCTCTACGGCGCGGGCGATTTTATCTTGGTCAATCATAATAATGTACCTCTCTTTCAAATTGGGATGAGCGATGAAAGGCTCAGTAGAAGTCCGTGCAGCAGAGCACAGGAAAGGATGTTCTCAGTGCGAAGGTAGAGGTAGCCCAGCACGATGGCGCTGCCCGGGGCCAGGATTAACAGCTCTACCAGCGTATAGGGGTAGGAGAGCAGCTCCGGCGCGCTTAGGGCTACAGTGGCATAATGGGCTAATCCGGCCAGCAGGGCTGTGATTAGCAAGCCCGGAACGGCGCCCCACTGCCGCCCCAGGACAGTTTGAATATAGCCCCGCCAGATCAGCTCCCGGGCCAGGCCGATTATAAAAATAGAAAAGGCCAGGCCGGCAGCGGAACCCAAGCCGTCAAAGAAGAACTGTTGCGGCATACCGCGAGTAATAATCATGAACATGACCGCCGCCGCTATGGCCATGAAATATCCATGAAGCAGGGCATTCCAGTTGAGACCGGTATCCCAGAGGCGGATTTTTTTATAATAAACCAGGATCAGAAACAGGGCTATGAACAGGAGATAGCCCAAGAGAAGGCTATATGCCGGCAGGCCGCTAATAAGCGGCAGCATTTCGCCGCCAAAGGCCAGCAGCGCCGCTGCGCCGGCCAACCCCAGGGCTATATTCCCGGGGCGGGTCTGATAGAGGGTTTCCCAGTACCGGGAATGATGGTGATCCAGGGAAAAAATGTTCATCATCAATATGACCATGATGGTCAATAAGGCATAAAGGGCCAGGGAGCTGTAAATTTTGGACGGCGGCTCGAGCAGCACAGGCGGTAAAAGCGCTTCTCCGTCTTCGGAGATAAAGTAATAATAGATGGAATCTGACGCGGGGGCAAACATAAGCGGGATCATACTCTGCCATATGACCGGCAATCCCGGCAGCCGCTCGTAAATCTCCATCAGATCTTGCGCGGTAGCGGGATCTTCCAGCGGTAAAAAGATGACAGAGCCGCGGATCTCCTCAAATAATTTATTATCAATTACCAGGAAAATTCCGGCCGGGCTTGGATCAGGCAAAGGCTGCCCTGTAATTTTGTATTTCCCTTCGGAAAATATTACCACCGCCTCCTGTTTTTCATTCCGGTAAAGGGGTAAAATCAATCCTCCTTCAGGATAAGCGGCCTCGAGATGATCATCCAGTTTGAAAGTCCAGGGCTCAAAAATGTAAAGCTCTTTTGTTTCATAACTATAGGGCGGTCCGGCAAATGTTCCGGGAAAATAATAGGCCAGTGAGAAAGCTGCGATTGCCATTACTGCGATGACTGCCAGATAAATAATCAGCGAAACCAGGTAATTATGGCCGCTGCCTTTATTGAATGGGACCATCACTTCTCCTCCATTTATCTAAAGACGCATTGCCAGGTATATTTCGACGACAAACGTGCTTTTCCTGCATAATAATTTGCAGGCTGCGGGCAGCAGATGTAACGAGCCATACTGGATAGAGGGCTGGATTTTCTTTTCAAAGATATATTCTTCTGTTATATTGGTATTAAGTCTGTTAAAGGAGATCAAGAGCATGCTTCTTGCAGTTGACGTGGGGAATACAAATATCATGATCGGTGTATTTGAGCAAAAGGAGGTCAAGGTTTGCTGGCGCCTGGCGACCAATTGGAACAGCACCGAGGACGAGCTCGGGATCGTCGTTAAAAACCTTCTCCATCACAGCGGGATTTCGCCCCGGGAGATTTCTGCCGTGGTCATCTCCTCAGTGGTGCCGCCCCTGATGTATTCTATTGAGAGAATGGCCGAGAAATATTTTTCAGTGAAGCCGCTGGTCGTTGGGCCTGATTTGGAGATAGGGCTGAAGATTCTGCTGGACAACCCCCGTGAAATCGGAGCTGATCGCGTGGTCAATGCCCTGGCCGGATATACCCTATATGGAGGGCCCTTAATTATTGTTGATTTTGGAACGGCGACAACATTTTGTGCCATCTCCGCGGAGGGCGAGTATCTGGGCGGCGCCATTGCCCCCGGGATCGGCATTTCCGTGGAGGCGCTCTTTGAAAAAGCGGCCAAGCTGCCCCGGGTGGAACTGATCCGGCCGCCCAAGACTATCGGCAAGAATACTATTTCCAGTTTACAGTCCGGCATTATTTACGGTTTTGTTGGACAGGTAGACGGCATTGTCAGGCGGATGGCCAAGGAGTTTCCCGATCCCCCGCTGGTCGTGGCCACAGGCGGTTTTGCTTTGCTTATTGCCAGGGAGTCGGAAGTAATTGACCGGGTTAACCCCCTGTTAACCCTTGAAGGCCTGCATATCATCTATCAAAAACACCAAAAGAAACTTTAACGGAGCTCTCTCCCTCTGCACTGAAAGAAACAGTTGCCTTTGAAGGAGGTCTTTCATTTGCGCTGCTTGCCGGAATGCTATCCTTGCCTTGAAAACCTGGTTCGCCGCTGCGCCTTGCTGGCCGCAAGGGACGGGCATCTCCATGATGAAGCGCTTGAGGCCGCTTTGGCTTACCTCGACGAACACTTTTCTCTGGATCTGATTTCTACCGATCTGGCCGCGGAGCTGCAGCGGATCATCCGTCAGAGGAGTAAAAACGGCGATCCCTTCGCTGCGGTAAAGAAAGAAGAGATGGCCAAGGCAAGGTGTTATGCGGAGAAATTAATGCCGGCCTCGGAAGCCCCTCTCAAAGAGCTGGTCCAATTTGCCGCCAAGGGGAATGGCTTTGACTTTTTTCAAGATCTGCAAACGGTGGAAAGGCAATTTCAGGATCCGGTCAATTTTGCCCGCGAAGGAATCGCAGCCCTGGAAGAGCTGTTGCGGGACTTTCATGCGGAAGGAGGGAAAAAGATCATCTACCTGGCCGACAATGCCGGGGAATGTTTTTTTGACCTGCCCCTGGTGAGACGGCTGGAGCAATCGGCGGAGGTCTACTATGCCGTAAAGGAATCACCGGTACAAAACGACCTTACTGTGGCCGACCTGGCGCAAAGCGGAATAGGCGAGCAGTTTACGCACATAGTATCCACAGGAACAGACTCTCCGGGACTCGATCCGGCCTCCGCTTCTCCTGATTT
>JAAZHP010000078.1 GCA_012510625.1 Bacillota bacterium | reverse complement strand
TTTGGGGTTTAAAAGCATGCCTTATTTTCTACTGGCAGGCTGCTTTCTACTCGGTCTTGTGATTATAGCCCAGTACTCATCCATGGTCTCCCTGCATTACCGGATCGCCCGTGCTGAAGACAGGATGAATACCTTGCAGGAGGAATACCGGCAGCTTGAGCAGGAGGCGGCCCGGCTGAGCTCCCTGGCCCGCATTGAAATGATTGCCCGGTCCGAGCTGGGCATGCAGGAGCCGGAAAAAGGCCAGGTCAGGATCCTGACAGCAGGCCGGGGAAGCGGTTCCGCCGCAGGGGAGTGAAGCTGCTTGCTCGAGGTTTCGGTAACACTGTCCGCCGTGCGCCGCAGGGTCATGGCCATGTTTTTTTTCATCATCCTGGCCGTAGCCGTCCTCATCGGCCGGCTGGCCTGGCTGCAGATACTCCGCTCCGAAGAGCTCTATGACGCCGCCTGGGAGCAGTGGAATCGCACTATTCCCGCGCGTTCGCCGCGCGGTCAAATCTATGATCGTGAAGGCAAGATGCTTGCCGGGAGCGCCACGGTGGACACGGTGGTAGCCGTTCCGGCGCAGATTGAAGATCCCGGCGAGACGGCGAAGCTGCTGGCGCCGTTGCTGGATCTGGAGGAGGGCGAGCTGCTCGAGAAGCTGACCATGAATCTCAGCTCCATCTACTTGAAGCGCAAGGTTGCGCCGGAGATCTCACAGGCGGTGCGGGAGCTGGACCTGCCCGGGATAGTCTTTACTACCGAGGGGCAGCGCTTTTACCCCAACGGGACACTGGCTTCGCAGCTGCTCGGTTTCGTAGGCATGGATGAGGGCCTGGCCGGGCTTGAGGCCTACTATGAAGAATACCTGAAAGGAAAGGAGGGCTATCTGCTCTTTCCCTCCGACAACCTGAACCGGCCCATTCCACACGAGATCAAGCGCTTTGTGCCGCCCAAAGAGGGGATGGATCTTTACCTGACCATTGATGAAACGATTCAGTATATTATCGAGCGGGAGCTGGCCCGGGCGATGATCGAGTTCCAGCCAAAGACGGCCATGGCTATTGCCGCCGACCCCCATACCGGCGCTATTCTGGCGGTGGCGTCCAAGCCGGATTATGATCCGCTGCGCTACGAAAAGTTTGAATCAAAATACTGGACCCTTCCCCCTGTAACGAGCTCCTTTGAGCCGGGGTCGACCTTTAAGCTGGTTACCCTCTGCGCCGCGGTAGAGGAGGGGCTTTATAATGAGAAGGAGTATTATTTTTGCCGCGGTTTCGCCACTGTAGGGGGGCATAATATTCACTGCTGGACCGGCAGCGGCCACGGCAGTATTACCTATCTTCAGGCAGTAGAGAGCTCCTGCAACCCGGCCTTTATCAACCTGGGCCAGCGGCTCGGCGAGGAGAAGCTCTTCGGCTATATCCGCGCCTTTGGATACGGAAAGCCAAGCGGGATCGATTATCCCGGGGAGAGCGGCGGCCTTGTTTTTGAAGCGGAGCAGGTTGGACCGGCAGAGCTGGCCACGAGCGCCTTCGGGCAGGGGGTTTCGGTGACCCCGCTGCAGCAGGTGATGGCGGTTTCAGCCATTGCCAACGGCGGCAAGCTGATGAAACCCTACCTGGTGCAGAAGATCTGCAACGTTGACGGAGAGGTTGTTTACGAGCAAAAACCGGAACTCGTCCGCCAGGTGATCTCGAAATCTACAGCCGAGAAGGTTGCCTGGATCATGGAGAATGTGACCATACGCGGCAGCGGCATGAATGCGGCCATCGAAGGTTACCGCATTGCCACCAAGACAGGAACGGCGCAGAAACCGGCGCCGCGGGGCGGTTATATTCCTGGAGAGTATGTCGTTTCCATTATCGGTTTTGTCCCGGTCGAAGATCCTCAGATCGTTCTCTATGTAGCCGTAGACGGAGCCAGCCGCGGTCCCCAGTGGGGCTCCCAGATAGGCGCTCCCCTGTTTAAACGGATTTTGACCGATGTGATCAATTATCTCCAGGTGCCCCCTTCCGAAAAGACGGACGCTACGGCGGAACCGGTAGAGGTGCCAGATCTGCGCGGGTTGACCGTGGATGATGCCGCGGCGCGGCTCGATACGGCCGGACTTATGTTAAGATTAATCGGAGAGGGGCAATATATTGTCAATCAGACGCCGAAAGCGGGGGCCATGGTTTCCCGGCAGACACAAATCGTGGCTTACCTGGGCGAAGAAGAAGCCTTTTCCAGGAGCAGTATGACCCTGCCCGATCTGAGCGGATTTACGGTAAAAGACGTGGGGCAGGTGCTGAACTGGCTGGGCCTCTACCTGGAGGCGGAAGGCTCGGGGATCGCCCTGCGGCAGGAGCCCGCTTCGGGAAGCCGCGTGGAAAAAGGAGATGTGATCAAGGTTTTCTTCGGCTCTCCTCTGGAGCAGTAAATAAGGATCCGGCACAGCTTTATTTCTCGGGAATATGATAAAATGCCGGGCTGAAAGAGGCCCGGGAAGAAGCATACCGGGAGAGAGGCTGCATGAGGAAAATGATGCTGGAGGAGCTGTTGAAACCGCTGCTGTTGAAAAGTATGGATGGAGATATCACCGGGGAGGTAAGCGGACTGGCCTGTCACAGCGGAAAGGTAAAGCCCGGCGCCCTTTTCTTTTCCCTGGAAGGGCGCCGCGGGAAGGGCTGGCAATATGCCGGTGAGGCCTTTAAGAGAGGCGCCCTTGCCGCGGTGGTGGAGCCGGATTGCCCCCTCAAGGGCTGCCCCCTGGTGCGGGTTCCGGAGGTGAGGCCGGCTTTGGCCCTGGCTGCAGACAGGTTTTACGGTTACCCTTCCCGCAATTTCCGTCTTATCGGGGTAACCGGAACCAACGGAAAAACGACTACGACGCACCTGATTGACGCGCTCTTCCGGGCACGGGGTGAGGTCACCGGGCTGCTGGGGACTGTGGGCTGCAAGCTGGGGCCTGAAACGGTGCCCGCTTCGGCGACGACTCCTGAGCCGCCCGAGCTGCAGGAGATGTTCGCCCGGCTTTCCGCCATGGGCGCCGCTCACGTGACCATGGAAGTTTCGTCACACGCCCTGGCTCAAGACCGGGTTCTCGGCTGCCGTTTTGATATAGCCGTATTGACCAACATTACCGGCGAGCACCTTGATTTCCACAAGACCTTTGCCTCCTACCTGAAGGCAAAAACGAAGCTTTTTGCCCACATGGGTTGGGGCGGCGGCGACAGCGAAAGCGGGCCGCAGCTGGCGGTGCTCAATGCCGATTCGCGCTGTTACCGCTATATCAGGCGCTGGACGAATGGGCAGTGCATTACTTACGGGATTAACGCTCCGGCCGATGTGCAGGCCGAAGATCTGCGCTGCAGCTCCGCCGGGATTTCATTTCGCGTTCTCTCTTTCGCGGGGAGCGAGCGTTTCCAGCTCCCCCTGAAAGGAAGATTTAATGTTTACAACGCCCTGGCCGCCATTGCTGTCGGGCTGGCGGAAGGGTTTAAGCTCTCTGAAATGGCGGCGATATTTGACTCTTTTCCGGGCGTTCCCGGGCGCTTTGAGCCGGTGGAGGCGGGGCAGGAGTATACGGTTCTCGTTGATTATGCCCATACGCCCGACGGGATTGTCAATGCGCTGAGGGCGGCCCGCGAGCTTACGGCGGGGCGGGTGATCACGGTCTTCGGATGCGGAGGCGAGCGGGATCGAAGCAAGAGGGCCCTGATGGGCGAGGCCGCCGGCGGCTACAGCGATCTGGCCATTCTCACCGATGACAACCCGCGCGGCGAGGATCCGGAAGCAATCTACGCCGAAGTGCTGCCGGGCCTGGAGCGCCGCCCGCCCGCTGAAGGGTACCGGGTTATACCCGATCGCAGAGAGGCCATTGCCGCGGCTCTGGCCGCCGCGCAGCCCGGCGACCTGGTCCTTATTGCCGGAAAGGGACATGAATCGGAGCAGGTTTACCGTGACCGCAGTTATCCCTTTGACGACCGGGCGGTGGCGCGCGATCTGATCCGGAGCCAATTAAGAGGGGAAGCGAGATCTTATGTCAATTAAAGGAGCGGATCTGCTGGAAGCTTGCCGGGGCGAACTGCTGCAGGGAGATCCGGAGCAGATCCTAACCGGGTTCTCCATTGACTCCCGGAGCATCCGGAAAGGCGATTTCTTTGTTCCGCTGCGCGGCGAGAAAGAGGACGGGCATACCTATGTTCCCGCCGCTGCGGCCGCCGGAGCGGCCGGCTCCTTTTACGCCCGCCGCCCGCTGCCCGGACTGCCGCCGCAGTTCCTCCTCATCGGGGTTCCCGACGTGCTGGAGGCGCTGCAGCAGACGGCCGCATACCACCGTCGCCGCTTCAACATTCCGGTGATTGGCGTCACCGGGAGCAGCGGCAAGACCACGACCAAGGATTTCATTCACGGCGTTCTCTCCGGTGGGATGAAGGTCTTGAAAACCGAGGGCAACCTGAACAACGAGATCGGTCTTCCCCTGACCCTGCTGCGGCTCGACGAGAGCTGCCGGGCGGCGGTGCTGGAGATGGGAATGAGCGCGCCGGGCGAGATTGCCGCGCTGGCGCAGTGGGCCGCCCCCAATATGGGCGTGATTACCAATATCGGCGAGGCTCACCTGGAGATGCTCGGCAGCGTGGAGGCGATAGCCGAAGCGAAGGCGGAGCTGCTCCACTCCCTCGGTTCCCGGGGCACGGCGGTCCTCAACGGCGATGATCCGCGCTTGCGGGAATTGGGAGCGCGCTTTGAAGGAAAAGTTTATACTTATGGATTTGATTACGGTGATTTCCGGGCCGTGGCCTGGTCAAAGCAGGAGGAGAGCAGCATATTCAAGGTGCGCTTTCCCGGCGGAGAAGAGGGTGTTTTTAGCCTTCCCCTGCCCGGAAGGCACCTGGTCAGCAATGCCCTGGCGGCGGTTGCCGCCGGCTACCTGCTCGGCGTGAGCCTGGAGCAGATGCGGGCAGGGCTGGCCAGTATCCAAATTACCTCCGGGCGGATGCAGCTGCTGACAAACCCAGCCGGCTGGAAGATCATCGACGACAGCTACAACGCCAATCCTGATTCGGTCAGGGCGGCGCTGGAGGTGCTCCGCGATATGGGCGGAGTTAAATCCGTTGCCGTGCTGGGGGACATGCTCGAACTGGGCCCGGTGGCTCCGGAGGCGCACCGCGAAATTGGCCGCTTTGCCGCCCGCTCCCGGATCGGGGCGCTGGTTACCGTAGGCGAGATGGGGGCCGAGATTGCCGCCGGGGCTGCCGCCGCAGGCCTTCCGGCCGCAGCCTGCCGGAGCCATGCAGAAGCCCTGGAGGCGGTAAAGCGGGCCCTGCCGCCAGGGAGCGCGGGATGGTATATTTTGGTGAAAGGTTCGCGGGGCATGCGCATGGAAACAATTGTGCGAAGTTTAATGGAGATGCCGGAGGGAGATTGAAGAGTTGCAGATGAGTGTTTTCCTAACCGCCTTTATCGCTTTTGCCATCAGTGCCGTTATCTGCCCCTTTTATATCAGCTTGCAGCGGCGGCGGCAGTTCGGGCAGCAGATCCGGGTTGACGGGCCCTCCCGCCACCTGAAGAAAGCGGGGACGCCGACGGCGGGCGGAGTGGTTTTCCTGGCTGCCGCCGTGGCCGCCCTCCTGGTGCGGGGTAATTTTAGCCCGCACCTCTGGATCGCTGTTTTCCTGGCGCTGGGCAGCGCACTTATCGGCTGGCTCGATGATTATGCCAAGATGGCTCACGGCCGCTCGCTGGGATTAAAAGCGCGCAACAAGATTGCCGGGCAGGTCCTGCTCACGGCCATTTTCACCGGCCTGCTCTACCTGTCGGGAAATTATAGCCCCGCGGTAGAGCTGCCCTTTACCGGGGCTGTGCTTGACCTGGGCTGGTTTTACCCCTTCTTTATCTTTTTAATTATTCTTTCCACCACGAACGCCGTTAATCTTACCGACGGCATCGACGGGCTGGCTACGGGGACGGCGATCATTTCCCTGCTGGCCTTTCTATATATCGCCCTGGAGAGCGGCAGGCTTGACCTGGCCCTTTTTTGCGGGGCGCTGGTGGGAGCTTGTTTCGGCTTTTTGATCTACAACCTCCATCCGGCGCGCATTTTCATGGGGGATGTGGGCTCATTGGGCCTGGGCGGCGCCCTGGCCGCGGCCGCCATCCTGACAAAGGCGGAGTTTTCCCTGGCGGTGATCGGGGGGCTCTATGTCCTCGAGGCGCTCTCGGTAATCCTGCAGGTGCTCAGTTTTCAGCTTACCGGCCGCCGCATTCTCTTGATGGCCCCGCTGCACCATCATTTCGAGCTGAAAGGATGGGGCGAGTGGCAGGTGGTAACCGCTTTTTGGGGGCTGGCCTTTATCTTTGCCCTCATCGGGCTCCTGGAGTGGCGGTTGCTATGAGAATGGGAGTGGTCTCATTTTGATTGATCTGATTAGGGGGCAGACTGTGATTGTGGTTGGCCTGGCCCGCAGCGGCACCGCCGCCGCGGCGCTGCTGGCGGAGAAAGGGGCTGCCCGGGTGATCGTTACCGACAGCCGGCCCGCCGCCGATTTGCAGCAACAGTTGACCTCATTAAAACAGTATGGACAGGTGGAAGCGGTGACCGGGGAGAATCCGCCTGAACTAGCCGCTCCCGGGGTAAGCATGGTCATCAAGAGCCCCGGTGTTCCTCCGGGGCTGGAGATATTCAAAAGATCGGCGGAGCTGCAAATACCGGTTTTATCCGAGGTGGAGCTGGCATATGCTTTTATGAAGGCTCCCCTCATCGGGGTCACCGGGACCAACGGCAAAACCACGACCACCGCACTGCTGGCGGAGATCCTTGCCGAAGCCCGTTTTAACGGAGTCATGGCCGCCGGCAATATCGGGGTGCCGCTCTGTGAGGCAGTGGAGCAGATAAGCGCCGGCGGGGTGGTGGCGGCGGAGCTGAGCAGCTTCCAGCTTGCCGATATCTTAAATTTCAGGCCGGCGGTGGCTGTATTCTTGAATTTTGCGGAGGATCACCTGGACTATCACGGCAGCGTGGAAAACTATTACCGGGCCAAGGCGCGGCTCTTTGAGAACCAGCGGGAGAGCGATTTTGCGGTACTCAACGCCTCTGATCCCGCCGTGAGCCGGCTGCACAAAGAAGTGCGGGCGGGGCTGCTCTGGTTTGCCCGGGGTCCTGTGGAACGCGGCGCCGGCATCGAGCGGGGAGAGCTAACCCTCTTCAACCGGGGCCGGGCCGTGGCTTCCATCTGCCCGGTGGAGGAGCTGGCCCTGCCGGGCGAGCATAACCTGGAAAATGCCCTCGCCGCAACGGCGGCGGCCTGGGCGGCCGGTGCAAAGCCGCAGGCTATCGGACGGGTGCTCCGCAGCTTCAAGTCTATCGCTCACCGCCTTGAATTCGTGGCCGAGATCGGGGGCGTGGAGTTCATCAACGACTCCAAGGGAACCAATCCCGGGTCGGTGATCAAGGCGCTGCGCTCATTTCCCGGGAAAAAGAAGATCCTTCTCGCCGGGGGCAGGGATAAGGGGAGCGATTTTTCAGAGCTGGCGGAGGTCATAAAAGAGGAGGTTCACAGCCTGGTCCTCTTCGGGGAGTCCAGGGCCAAACTGGCCCGCGCGGTTGCCGGAGCGGGCTTTACCGCCTATCAGCAGGCTGCCACCCTGGATGAGGCGGTGGCTGAAGCATGGTCCCGCGCCCGGCCCGGGGATATGATAATTCTCTCGCCGGCCTGCACCAGTTGGGATGCGTTTACCGATTACGAGGCCAGGGGGAACCGGTTTAAAGAACTGGTCTATAAATTGCGCGAAAAAGAGGGCGGAGTATGAAAAAAGAGCAGCGTCATGATCCAGATTATGCGCTGGTTCTGGTAACTTTTCTGCTGCTGGGGATCGGCCTGGTCATGGTTTTCAGCGCCAGCTATATCATCGCCGAAGAAGGACAGGGGGACCCCTATTATTTTCTGCGGAGGCAGGCGCTCTGGGTGGTCCTGGGCCTGGCGGCGATGTACCTCGCCTCGCGGGTGAGTTACTGGAAGCTGCGGCGCCTGTCACTTTTTATGCTTCTGCTCAGCTTTCTTCTACTGGCCCTGGTCTACACCGGGCTGGGCACCGATATGGGAACTGGGGCCAGGCGCTGGCTTGACTTTGGCGCCTTTACCTTCCAGCCGGCTGAGCTCTGCAAGCTCTCGCTGGTTCTCTTTACAGCGGCTTTTATGAGCAGCCGCAGCATCAGGATGGAGCGGTTCTGGTCGAGCAGCTTTGTCCCCCTGCTGCTGGCGGGGATTGCCTTCATTCTTATCGTCAGCCAGCCCGACCTGGGGAGCGCCCTGATCCTGCTCGCCGGAACGGCTATAATTGTCCTGCTGGCGGGGATGCCCTTTAAACAGGTTGTGGGGCTTGCTCTCGTTTCGGTGCCCGCCCTGGTGGCGGTTACCATAAAAAAGCCCTACCGCATAAAGCGGCTTTTATCCTTTGTCGATCCCTGGGCCGATCCCTCCGGTACCGGCTACCATATCATTCAATCGCTTTATGCCCTTGGGCCGGGGCATATTTTCGGGGTAGGCCTGGGGCGGAGCCGGCAGAAACTTTACTACCTGCCGTTTCCGCACAATGATTTTATCTTTGCCGTTATCGGTGAAGAGCTGGGATTTGTCGGAGCCACCGCGGTGCTGCTGCTCTTTTTTGTGCTGGTCTGGCGGGGGTTAAAAATATCGCTCACCGCGCCTGACACCTTTGGCTGCCTGCTGGCTGCCGGCATTACCGCCATGCTGGCGCTGCAGGTGCTGATAAATATCGGCATGGTCACCGGAACGCTGCCGGTGACGGGGATTAACCTGCCGCTCATCAGCGCCGGCGGCAGCTCTGTATTTTTTAACCTTTTCAGCCTGGGCATCCTGTTAAATATTTCGCGTCACTGCCACCAGTGAGGGAAAAAGAAAGGAGGCTGCGGCCGGTGCGGATGATCATAACCGGAGGTGGGACAGGCGGTCATATTTACCCCGCCCTGGCGCTGGCGCGCCACGTTAGAGCGCATAACCCTTCGGCGGAGCTTCTCTTTGTGGGCAGCGAGGAAGGGCTGGAGAAGAAGATCGTTCCGGCGGCGGGCTTTGAGATGGAGACCATCCCTGCGCGAGGCTTCGGGGGCAGCCTGCGCCGGCTCGGCCCTTTCAGCCGGGATCTCTGGCGCGGCATGCGGCGGGCGCGGCGGCTTATTGCTTCCTTTAAGCCGGATCTGGTCTTCGGCACCGGCGGCTATGTTGCCGCCCCGGTAATACTGGCGGCCTTGCTGGCGGGGCGTCCGGCGGCGCTGCATGAGCAGAACGCGCTGCCGGGGCTGGCCAACCGCATGCTGGCGCCGCTGGTGAGGCTGGTCTGCCTATCCTTCGAGGAATCGCGCAGCGCTTTCCCCCGCCGCAGCAGGACCGTCTTCACCGGCAATCCCCGGGCCAGCGAAGTGGTGGCCGTAGATCGCGCGGCAGCACAAGAGCAGCTGAAACTCGACCCTTCCCGGCAGACGATCCTGGTTTACAGCGGCAGCAGGGGCGCCTTGAGAATAAACGAGGTTATCGTAGATTATTTAAAAGCAGGCTGGCTGCCGTCAAGGGTGCAGCTGATTTATGTTACCGGCGAGATCTACTACCAGCGGGTTAAAGAAGAGCTGGGATTGCTGCCGCAAAGAGTACGCCTCTACCCATACCTGGAAGAGATGCCGGCGGCCCTGGCGGCGGCGGACCTGGTAATAACCCGTGCCGGAGCTACAACCCTCGCGGAGATCACCGCGCTCGGGCTGCCGGCGATCCTGGTCCCCTCGCCGAACGTGGCCAACAACCACCAGTATTTTAATGCACGCCTCCTGGAGCGGGCGGGAGCGGCGCTGCTTATTGAAGAGAAAGATTTCAACCGCTACCGCCTGCGCCGCGAACTGGATAGGTTGAGGGCTGAACCGGCCTTGCTGGAGCGGATGGCCCGCTCCGGGGCAAAGCTGGCGGTTCCCGACGCCGCCGCGCGGCTCTACCGCTGTTTATGCGAGATCGCGGGCGGAACAGGGAAAACTAACATAAAGGGATACTCGCGCATAGAATAAATTACCTGATGGAGGACGAAAATTTGAAACTTGAGCAGGAACTTGGCCGGATCATGCGCGGCGGATATAAAAAAAATGAACCCATGTCTCTACATACATCCTGGCGGGCCGGCGGACCTGCGGATTATTACCTGTTTCCGGCAGACAGGGATGAACTGAAAGAGATAGTGCGCTTTCAAAAGCGCGCCGGTTTGCCCCTATTCGTATTGGGCAACGGCACTAACCTGCTGGTACGCGACGGCGGTATCCGGGGCCTGGTGGTGCATATCGGCGAGCCTTTCAGCTATATTTGCCGGGAAGGGGAAATGCTGCGGGCCGGTTCAGGAACGCCGCTGACCCTTCTGGCTCAGAGAGCCGCCGAAGAGGGGCTGCGCGGCCTCGGCTTTGCCGCCGGCATTCCCGGTTCGCTGGGAGGCGCTTTGGTGATGAACGCCGGCGCCTTTGGCAGCTATATCGGACCGCTGGTGGCGGAGGTGAGCATAATCTCGCCCGGGGGCGAGCAGGTCAGGCTTGTGCCGGAAGATATTGTTTTCGGTTACCGGCAGAGCAATCTTTCCGGCAGGGGAATCATCGTGGAGGCGCTTCTCAAGCTGGAGGAGGGAGATCCGGAGACCCTCAAAAGAGAGGTGGAGCGCTATCATGCTGAAAGAAGGCGCCGCCACCCCACACTGCCCAGCGCCGGCAGCGTCTTCCGCAACCCCCCCGGCAATCCCGCCGGGCGCCTCATCGAGGCTGCGGGAGGCAAGGGACTCTCCATCGGCGCCGCCAGGGTATCGGAGAAGCATGCCAACTTTATTGTCAACACGGGAGGCGCCTCAGCCCGTGATATTGAAAGCTTGATCGAGTTGATACGGCAGCGGGTTAAAGACAAATTTGGCGTGGAGCTAGAGACCGAGGTCCGGATCGTCGGCGAAGAGAGATAAATAAACGGGAGTGGAGTTGTGTGAGCAAGTATATAGTTCGGGGAGGTCTCCCTCTTGCGGGTAAGATAAAGGTACATGGCGCAAAAAATTCTATTTTACCGGTTTTGGCAGCCTCCTTGCTAAACAAGACAGGCGAGCAAATCCGCCTGGAGAAGGTCCCGGCGCTCTATGATGTCCGGGCTATGATCTCCATCCTTTCCGGTTTGGGGGCGCAGGTTGACCGCGACGGGGAAGACCTGCTTCTGCGGACAGCAAATGTGGACTGCTACCATGTTCCCGATGCGCTGATGCGGGAGATGCGCTCGAGCATATTCCTGATGGGCCCGCTGCTGGGCCGGCTGGGCCGGGCCCGGCTCTGCTATCCGGGAGGCTGCGCCATCGGCATACGGCCCATAAACCTGCATATCGAGGGGCTGCGAGCCCTGGGCGCAGTAATAGAGGAAAAAGACGGCTATATTGAAGCCCGGGGACAGCTCCGCGGCGGCGAGGTTGACCTGGCCTATCCCAGTGTGGGGGCTACGGAAAACTTGATCCTCGCCGCGGCCACTGCACAGGGCGAGACGATTATTCGCAACGCTGCCTGCGAGCCTGAAATTGTTGATTTGCAGAAATTTTTAAATATACTTGGGGCCAATATCAAGGGAGCCGGCAGCCCGGTGATAAAGATCAAGGGGGTCCCCGGCCTCCACGGCGGCAGCTTCCGTGTTTTTCCCGATCGCATCGTTGCCGGGACCTATCTTCTTGCGGCGGCAATCACCGGCGGCAGCGTCACTGTGGAAGAAGTGATTCCGGAGCATCTCCAGGCGCTGCTCCGGCTGCTGCGTCAGGCCGGCGTCTCCGTGATGGTGGCTGGAAGTTCGGTTACAGTGAGCGGCGGCCGGCTGAAAGCGATTTCCAGGGTAGAGACCAAACCTTATCCCGGCTTTCCCACGGACCTGCAGCCTCCGCTGGTGGCCTGCCTGACCCTGGCCAGCGGGAGCAGCACCATGATTGAACATGTTTTCAAAGGGCGCTTCCATCATGTTGCCGAGCTGCGGAAGATGGGAGCGCGCATATCCGTCCACGGCCACCGGGCTGTGATCAGCGGGGTGCCTTTGTTGAAAGGCGCCGTGGTGCGAGCTACCGACTTGCGGGCCGGCGCGGCCCTGGTCCTGGCGGCGCTGGCAGCCAGAGGCGAAAGCCAGATCCTGGGAATCAAACATATTGAGCGGGGCTACGACCGGCTGCCGGAGGCGCTGCGCTCTCTCGGGGCCAGGATTTTCCGGGTGGATGGCGTGGAAAAGGAGGCGATATCTTGAGAGAAGGGGTTGCCGGCCGCAGCTCCCGGCTTAGCCTGGTGCAGCCCCGGCCGAAGGGCAGGCGCCGCCGGCCCCTGAAGGGGGCGGCTCTGCTTATTCTCTTCCTGGGAGCGGGACTGCTCTTCTACAAGGCGGGGGAGGCCTGCTGCCTGGTAGAGGAGATCTCTGTCACCGGAAATGTCCGCCTGAGCGAAGCGGAGCTAATCGCTCATAGCGGGATCAAAACAGGGACAAGCCTGCTGCTGCTGCAAAGCAAGAGGGCTGAAGAGAAGCTCGCTGCGCTTCCCGAACTATCTGCCGTGGCGGTGAAGAGGCGCTTTCCTTCTACTGTGCATATCGCCGTGCAGGAGCGGCAGGTGGCGGCTTCCCTGCTGGATCAAAACCGCTTCTGGCTGCTCGACCGCGAAGGCGTTCTCTTTGCCGAACAGGCCCATCCGGCAGAGAATCTGCCGGTTATTACCGGGGTGGAAGAAGCCGAGATCACCGTGGGAAAGACCCTGGCTCATAGAAAGAAAAGCGCGGCTCTCCGCATTTTCCTGGAGGCGCTGCCCCGGGTTCCCTTACTGGAACCGGCCGAGCTGAACCTCTCAAATCCCGCAAACTTGGTTCTCTACACCGGGGACGGCCGCAAGGTGCTGCTCGGAGACAGTGAGAAAATGATTCATAAGCTGACTTTGCTCCAGGCTTTTCTGCAAGAAAGCGGGACAGGCAGATACCTCGATCTGCGCGCGGGAGATCGCCTCGTGGTGCTGGCCGAATAGGGCAGAGTGAGAAATATTTAGACCTGCAGGCAAAAAGGTGAAGGGGAATATATAGACAATGTGGAATTGAATTGGAAGGGTAAAGGGGTGGAGAAGTGGTTCGTAAAAATTATCTCGTCGGTATTGATGTCGGCACAACTCAGGTTCGGGTTATTGTAGGAGAGCCCCGCCCTGACGGCACGGTCAGCATTATCGGCCTTGGGCTGTCTCCTTCTGAGGGGATGAAAAAAGGGATCATAGTTGACCTGGAACTGACCATAGAAGCCATCGCCTTCGCCGCCGCGGAGGCGGAGCGAATGTGCGGTTTCAAGATTGATTCCGCCTGCGTGGGCCTGCCGGGGCTGAACACTGAACTGATCAACAACCGCGGCGTCGTGGCGGTGCAATCCGATGACCGGGAGATCAGGCTGGATGATATAGAGCGGGTAATGCAGGCGGCCCGTGTAATTGCCCTTCCTCTAGACCGGGAGATAGTAGAAGTTATCCCTCGAGAATTTGTTGTTGACGGGTACGACGGGATCCGCGACCCGGCAGGCATGCTGGGAGTGCGCCTGGAGGTGGATGCCATGATCGTGACCAGCCCCATCACCTCTCTGCGCAACCTGACCCGCTGCGTTAACCGGGCCGGGATCAATGTTACCGGCATGGTGCTGCAGCCGCTGGCGGCCGCCGAGGTTGCCCTTTCCGCCGATGAAAAAGAGCTGGGTGTGTTCCTTGTGGATATCGGCGGAGGGACCACCGATATTGCTTTTTTCCAGGAAGGCAAACTGCAGCGCCTGGCCTCAGTGCCCGTGGGAGGCGACCATATTACCAACGACCTGGCCATGGGCCTTCGGACAAGCTTTTTTACGGCTGAGAATATAAAAATTGAACACGGCAGCGCTTCTATATCTGCAGTATCCGGTGAAGAAGATATCGAGATTAGCAGCGTCGGCAGCAGGGAGCGGCGCCAGATTTCACCGCAAGAAATCAGCCGTTATATCGAGCCGCGGGTCCAGGAGATTTTCCAGATTATCCGTGAAGAGATGATTAAGATGGGTTGGCCCGGACTGCCCCCGGCAGGAGCCGTATTTACCGGCGGTGTATCCCA
>JAAZHP010000077.1 GCA_012510625.1 Bacillota bacterium | reverse complement strand
GAAGCGATGCGCTGCCACCAGGAAGGCTACCGCGCGGCGGAGCTTTACGCCCGGGAACCCCTGGTTAAAGAAGTTGTGGACCAGCTGGTGAACGGCTTTTTACCGGGCGGCCGGGAGGAGTTCGCCCTCATCCATGATTCATTGATTGCTTTCAATGACGAATTCCTGGTTTTGAAGGACTTCCTGGATTACGTGGAGGCACAAAAACTCCTGGAGCGGGCCTTCAGGGACAGAAGCCGCTGGCTAAAAATGAGCATAGAGAACATTGCCCGCGCCGGGCAATTTTCCAGCGATGGGACAATCGCCGGCTACGCGGCCGGGATCTGGGGGATAACCCCGCCGGCAACGGCGAAATTCCTCACTGCCGCTGCTTCAGAACGCCGGCGGCCTGGTTGACGCGGTGCAGCCAACGGCACTGCCGGGGATCATGAACGCTTGCTCATGTTGGCTACCTGGATTATAATTTTTGCTTCTATCTGGTCATTAGTGCGGCGGATTTTTCCGAATAAAGTGCAGGCATCAATGAACAGCAACAGGGCGAGGCACCCTTCGATAATGTAAAAAGGGAGAAGGCCTACCGGCAGGGCCGTCTCTGCCAGGTAAAAGTAAGAAGCTGCAGTCAGTGCGCTTAAAAAAATGATGATCGTGCCGCCCAGGGGATCTTTTAAATAAAACCTGTGTCCACCGAAAATTCCGGTACAGATCCAGAGGAGTCCAGGCGGTGAGTGGCTTTTTTTTGCGTATCCTGAATAGCTGTTCCACAGTGTCCAGCTCTAGGGGGCTAAGATCGTCTTTAAACACAAGATTGGACATCATTTTTCGCCTCCCATGTCAGAATATGGGTTAATATATAATTCTGCACGGGAGACCTTTTTCCCTTCTATGTAAAGTATGGCATTTATAAGCATATTTAGCCATTCTTTAGATAAATCTCCCGATCTTTTAAAATTGGCCGTCCGGAGTTGACAACCGGCTGCGATGCTCCCTCATAAATATTTTCGGGTCTTTTCCCGGGCAAATATAATTCTTTGCAGCCTTTGGTGTAACGTTTTAGCGCGGCTTGGATAAATTTCCGGCAGGATTTGACGCTTTATTGTAGTAATATACGTAAAAAACAATCCCTTGTCGGGATTTGGCGGGCAATATGCGGCTTTGGGGAGGAGGCGGGCAGTTTGACCTTTGGTGACTTCCAGAACCGGGGCAGCATAAGATAAAGTATATTAGAACGAGGAGAAAATAATGGAGAATTCACTGGTCGATAAGATTGACACTCTTATTTCCAGGCTGGAAAATATGCGGGCTAATATTTACCCGGACGATTGGGATGCAGACCCGCTTTATAATGTGATTAAAGAACTTCGCCGGATCACTGCAGAGGAAAAAGAAAAGCAGCATGATGCGCCTCCCCTGCGGCAGGTAAGCCGCTAGGGACAGCCGGTAAATAATGCCGCTGCCGGATAGTACCCGGCCCGGCTTGATCTTTTCCGAAAGCAGATCCCTGTAAATAAATAACCTGGTCTCAATATTAACCAGGCCGTTTTGCTTTATGCAGACGGCTTTTTCATGTACTGAAATCCCTCATATGCCGCTTTTCGTTTTAACCGGAGCAAGGCTCCTGATTAATGAATATTTACAATCTTTTAAAAATATGATATATTCAAGCTACTTGGTTGGTTTCCGGAAGGAGGTGCTCGCCTCACTGAAAATTTCCAGCTTCATTTTGTCTAAATCAATTTTATAAGGAGGTGCTAACCTGCTTCACATGCGGGGAGCAGGGAAGACTGATGATGATGGACCATCCCCTCTTGATTACAACCATGCTGGACCGGGCGCGGAAGCTCTTTCCCCAAAAAGAGATCTTTTCGCGCTGCCTGGATCGGGATCACCGCTTGAATTACGGCCAGTTCTATGAACGGGTTTGCCGCCTGGCAAATGTGTTAACCTCGCTGGGGATTAAAGCCGGAGATAGGGTTGGCACATTTGCCTGGAACAACCACCGCCATCTCGAGCTATATTTTGCCGTCCCCTGCAGCGGCGCGGTGCTCCATACGATCAATTTGCGGCTCTTTCCCGAGCAGCTGGTGCATGTGATCAACCACGCCGCCGACAGGGTTATTTTTATAGATGAAGACCTGGCGCCCCTCCTGGCCGGGATCGCCGATAAACTGCCCACCGTGGAAAAATATATTATCCTTTCCGATAAAGAAGAGCTGCCCGAAATAAAGCTGCCCAACGCGCTCAGTTATGAAAAGCTGCTTGCGGAAGCCCCGGCTTCCTTTGATTTCCCCGATGACCTCGACGAGAATTCTCCGGCGGCCATG
>JAAZHP010000076.1 GCA_012510625.1 Bacillota bacterium | reverse complement strand
CGCCAAAAAACCCAGAAGACCGCCAGCAGCGTCCCAAAATGGAGCAGCACCTCCAGGGTGACCCCTGCGCTTTCCAATCCGAAGAGGCGCTGGCAGATGACCAGGTGTCCCGAACTGCTGACCGGTAAAAATTCCGTCAACCCCTGCACCACGCCCAGTATAATGGTCTTGATCAAGCTCATTGCTTTCTCCTCCAGTATTCCGAAAGTACATGCATGGATCTTTTCTGTATCGCCGCTCTTTTTCCTGCAGTGGACAAATTATCGATCTGTTCCGGCTATCGGCGGCCTGCTCCCCAGAAATTACATCTTTCCACCCGCCGGGACAGCGGGGCCGCCAGGGGCAGCAACACAATCGCTCCGAGGAGATTGTAGAGAAAATGGGCGTTGGCCAGCTGGCGGGGCAGCGCTGCCGCACTTTTCTCAGCAATTAAAAGCAGGTAGGGGTAAAATGCCGCCGCCAGCGCCAGGCTGATGAGGTTGAAAAAAAAATGAAACCATGCCGCCCGGCGGGCCGTTCTCTCCATCCCGGCTGCGGCAATGAGGGCGGTGGTGCATGTGCCCAGGTCGGCGCCGATAACCAGCATCAGGGCGGCGGGCAGTCTGATCATCTCTTCATGGGCCAGGCTGAGGACGATTCCTACCACCGCGCTGCTGCTTTGCAGTAAGGCGGCGCCAATCACCCCGGTGAGAAGACCTCTCCAAAGTGTCTCTCCTGCAGCCTGCAGTACCCGGTTGAACAGAGCGCCCTCCTTCAATGAGGCGAGAGCCGCGGTCATGCCGCTCATCCCGAGCAGGAGCAGGCCGCATCCGCAAAGCGGTCCCGAAGCCTTGCGCAGCCCCGGATGCGGAATCAATCTGCATAAAAGAGCCAGGCCGAGCAGCGGCCAGGCCAGCCAGTGAAGATTAAACGAAAGCAATTGGCCTGTAATTGTCGTGCCCACATTGGCCCCGATAATCACACCGCAGCCCTGTGAGAAGGTCATCACCCCGGCGTTGACCAGGCTGACGACCATGACCGTGGTCAAACTGCTGCTCTGCAGGAGCGCCGTTACCAGGAAGCCGGTGCCAAAGCTGCGCCAGGGAGTGCCGGTCAGCCCGGCGAGTATTTTGGGGAATGCAGTTCCGGAGCTGCGCGCAATGGCGCCGCTCATCCGGCGCAGCCCGAATAGAAAGACAGCCAGAAAAACCGCGGCTTTGAGCAGGCCGGGCCATGACAAAGCCTTTATCCCCCTCTCTCGTCAGATACCGGTTCTCTCATCTCTATTTACGCCGGGTTTGATAAATTATGCTTAATCGGGCGAGAGATGGCCGGGCAGGTGACCTTTCAGCGGTTTGTCCGGATTTCCCCGGGCAGGAGATCGATTATCCGGCCCGGTTGAAATTGAGGATTGAGATAGTCCTGGAGATCGCTGCTCATGAGCTGTACGACGCGAAAGGAGTGCGGAGAAAGCGGTTCTACAATGATCCAGCCGCGGGCAAAAGGGAGGCGCAGATAGTCGGGATCATAGCTCTCACAGCCTTCGAAGATCAGCTCAAGCGGTAAGGCCGCGTAGTGGATCACGAACTTTTCCCCCCATTGCGCCTCTTTTCGATTAACTCGTTTAACACGGTGATGGCCCGGCCCACCCCGGCGGCCTCATTTATCAGCCCCACCTCAACAGCATCTTTACCCACCAGGACAGTGCCGATATCGCGGGCCAGCTGCCCGGTGCTGAACATCAGCTCCCGGAACTTGGCCTCGCTGATGCGGGAATGCCTGGTGATAAACTGGATCACCCTGTCCTGCATTTTATCAAGGTATTCATATGTCTGTGGGACGCCGATTACCAGCCCGGCCAGGCGAATGGGATGAATCGTCATTGTCGCTGTCTCCGAGATGAACGAATAATCGCCGGCCACTGCCAGGGTCACTCCTATACTGTGCCCCCCGCCGAGAACCAGGGTTACAGTGGGCTTGGAGAGGGTATCGATCATTTCAGCGATGGCCAGGCCCGCCTCCACATCACCGCCGACTGTATTCAGTATCACCAGCAGCCCCTCTATTTTGGGGTTCTGTTCTACGGCCACCAGCTGGGGAATGACGTGTTCATACTTGGTGGTCTTGTTCTGCGGCGGCAGGGTCAGGTGACCTTCGATCTGACCGATAATGGGCAGCGCGTAGATATTGCTTTCCAGTTGAGGGGCTTGAACCTGGCCCAGCTGCTGGATATTTTCCAGGACGGGCGCCCGCTGAGGAGGCGGCGTCTCCGGCTGCTTG
>JAAZHP010000006.1 GCA_012510625.1 Bacillota bacterium | reverse complement strand
TAAACCGGTGCATGTTCAAGGCCGTTTACTTAAAAGGAAATGTCCCGGAGCTTGATGAATTAAAATGCATGGGCTGCGGGCTCTGCGTATCCAGCTGCCCTGCCCAGATCCGCCGCCTCGTTCCGGGACCGGGCATAAAGGAGACAGCGTGAGCAGGCACTTGCCATCCCCGGCGAAGCCGGAAAATTGGACGGCTATATGCGGGTGTCCAGCTGGGACGGAAGAGTGCTATTTAACAATTTAATAGAAGACGGGGGGTTTTGCGCATGCGCGCTCATATTGTGCCTCATACCCATTGGGACCGGGAGTGGTACCTCACCTTCCAGGAATTTCGCTTCAAGCTGGTGCGCCTGGTAGATTCCCTGCTCGAGATCATGGAGCAGGATCCGGAATACCGCTATTTTACCCTCGACGGACAGGCCATCATCCTGGAAGACTACCTGGAGATCAGGCCCGAGAACCGCCCCCGGCTGGAAAAGCTGATCCGGGAAGGACGCATCCTTATCGGGCCCTGGTATGTCCTTCCCGACGAATTTTACGTTAGCGGCGAAGCCCTGATTCGCAACATGCAGCGCGGCATCGCTGTCTGCGAGGAGTATGGCGGGGCCATGATGGTGGGCTACGTTCCCGACCAGTTTGGCCATGTTGCCCAGATGCCCCAAGTATTCCAGGGATTCGGCATCACCGAGGCCGTCCTCTGGCGGGGCGTAGGCGGAGAGTGCCGCGATGCCCAGTTCACCTGGGAAGCTCCCGACGGGAGCAGGGTTACTACCATCTACATGCCCGATGGCTACGGCAATGCCGCCAGCCTGCCGGTGGAGCCGGAAGAGCTCCGGGATAGGCTACAGCAGATCTTGGAGAATCAAAAGGATTTTCTGTCGACCGGGCATATATTGATGATGAACGGCTCCGATCACCTCATGCCCCAGCCCGGGCTGCCCCGCCTGCTGAAGGAGATCGCGGGGCAACTCTCCATGGAAACGGAACTTTCCACGCTGCCCCGCTACATAGCTGCCCTTAAGGCCGCCAATCCCAGGAGGCCCCTGCTGAAAGGGGAGCTGCGCTCGGGGGAGCGGGCGCCGCTTCTGGTGGGCTGCGCCTCGGCCCGCATTAAGCAGAAGCAGCGCAACCGCGAAACCGAGATCTTGCTGGAGAAATATGCCGAGCCCCTGGCCGCCTGGGCTTCCCTCTTCGGCTCGGAATACCCGGCAGGCTATTTCCGGGAGTGCTGGCGGCTGCTCCTGCGGAACCATCCCCACGACAGCATCTGCGGCTGCAGCAACGACCAGGTTCACCGGGAGATCGAGACCCGCTTTGACTGGTCCTCCCAGATGGCCCGCCTGGTCAAGGAGGAGAAGTTCAGCTGGCTGGCCGGGAAAGTGGACAGCGGCTGGTTCGCCGGCCGCACGGGAGCCCTTGTCTACAATCCCCATCCCCGCACCCTGAGCGGCCCGGTAGAGGTGGAGCTCCCGGAGGCAGAAGATGAGCCCCTCCGGGCCCTGCTTGCAGAGGACGGTTCAGCGCTGCCGGTGCAGCCGGTGGCCGGCGAAGGAGGGGAGTATTTTACCCTCACCGTTACTCCCTTCCAGGCCCGGGCGCTCCTGGGCTACGTGGGAGGCCGCGAGTTCCAGGGCCTCTACTTTAACGGAGTGCGCATGGCTCCCCCGGTAGACGGCGAGCTCAAGGTTGATTTCCTCATGGGGCCGCACCCCGTGGGGGAGCTGGACATGGAAGAACTGAAAAACCAGGCCCTGCAGCTGCTGAAGGATAAATCCATCAAGAAGATAAAGATAACAGCCCGGCAGGGCGGGAACAGGGTCCTCTTTATCGCCCGTGATGTTCCCGGCTGCGGCTGGAGCACCTATGCCCCGGCACCTGCCTCCCAGGCGGCTGAAGCCTTAAAAACTGACCTGAAAGTTTCTCCTGCCGCCCTGGAAAACAAGTTTTACCGCGTTTCGGTAAACGGAGACGGCACCCTGGACATTTACGACAAGGAAAGCGGCCTGGAATTTCGCGGCATGAACCGGCTGGTGGACGGCGGCGATCGCGGCGACCTCTACACCTATGACGCGCCCGGGGAAGACAGGCTGGTCACCACCCCGGCCCGGACCCGGCTGGGCCGCAGGGTCAGGGTTAAGGTGACTGAAAAGGGTCTCGTGCGGGCGTCGCTGCGCATCTCGGGCCGCTACCGGCTGCCCGAATCCCTGGCCGGAAGCCGGCAGGAGCGCTCCCGCAAGACCGTGCTCTGTCCCTTCAGCGTTACGGTGAGCCTCCTGGCCGCGCAGCGGGGCATCCACGTGGAGACCGTGTTTGACAATAGAGCCCGCGATCACCGCCTGCGGGCCTACTTCCCCGCACCCTTCAAGAGCGAAACCGCCTGCGCCGACGGCCACTTCCATGTCGTCGAGCGCCCGGCGCAGCCCCCGGCCGGGGACTACGGCACCTGGGCCGAAAAGCCCTGCGGCACGGCGCAGCAGAAGGACTTTGTCTCCATAAGCAGCGGGGAGTGGGGGCTGGCGGTGATCAACCACGGCCTGCCCGAGTATGAAGTGCTGCCCGGCGAAGAACAGACCGTGATCGCCCTGACGCTGCTGCGCAGCGTGGGCTGGCTTTCCAGGGAGGACCTGGCCAGCCGCCCGGGCCATGCCGGCCCCGCCGTGGAGACCCCGGAGGGGCAGTGCCCGGGAGAGCACCGCTTCAGCTATACCATCGTCCCCCACCGGGGGGACTGGCGGCAGGGCGGGATTAAAGAACTGGCCGCGCTGCTTACCGCCCCCTTCACCGGGGCGGCCAAGGCTTCGGGGCAGGGGGAGCTTCCGGCAAGGAAGAGCCTGCTCTCCCTGGAGCCCGCCGGGATGGCGCTGAGCTCCGTGCAGCGCTCCCGTGACGGGTCCGCCCTCCTGGTGCGCCTCTTCAACTGCAGCCCCGAAGAGCAGGAGGCGGTACTGGAGGCCGGCTTCCCCTTTAAAGACGTGGCGGCGGTAAACTTCCTGGAGCAGCCGGCGGAGCTGGAACTCAAGACCGAGGGCGGCAAGATCCGCTTTACCGCCCGCCCCTACCAGATTGTCACCCTGAAGCTCAACTGTTGATTTAAAACATCTCTCGAACCAAAGTAGCTATAACATTAACCCGGTGTTGCGTGTAACGTGACACCGGGTTTTCAAAATCATCCATAATTTATCTGCCAGGCGGGTTTGGATGAAACAAGATAACGATGTATCAAATAATATCATATATTAGTTTCGGCACCATGCGCCCCTTTTTGACCTTTGATTCGACCCGGCCGGCGCTTCGCGCCCCCATCTTGATGTAAAATCCGGCCGCTTCCGGGCTTGTGACCAGCTCAACTTTTTCCAGGCCCATTTCCCGGCACAGTTTGATCATGTGGTTCCATAACCGCCTCCCGTATCCCCGGCCCATGCTGCCCGGCTTAATATAGAAGTATTCCAGGGTAGCCGTCCCCCCTTTTATTGCCAGGCTGTAAAAGCCCGCTATAGCTTCGCCGGCGCCAATAACATAAGTCGGGTTATTATCTATGAGCTCTTCGGTGACCCGGTACCGGGACCTGAACGAGGCCATGTACCGCTCATCGAAGCCCCAGACGGCCTCCGATTGAAAGGCTAGTTCCGATAAGCCGCTTGCTTCTTCTCTTTTGGCCCTTCTTATGGTCAGCTCCATTTTGCAAAGCACCTTTCCTTTTGGCTCTCCGAAGTTTGGATGCAGGTTCATTTTTTTCCGGTACGCTGTCAAGGCGGCCCATGGGCCGCCCCTACAACCTTCAGGCGCAATAGGCACGTAAAAGTTGTAGGGGGCGGGCTTCCATGCCCGCCCGAAACAGGGACACGACTGGACAGGCGTAAGGGCAGATTCCACACCCGTCCCCGGGCGGCCACAAGGGCCGCCCCTACATTTTCCCCCTGCATATCCGTTTCCGGCAACCAAACACGGAAAAAGCCGTAGGGGCGGGCTTCCATGCCCGCCCGAAACAGGGACACGACCAAACAGGCGTAAGGGCAGATTCTACACCCGCCTGCGGGCGGCCACAAGGGCCGCCCCTACATCGATGGATAGGCTTCCGCCATGCTTTCATAAAGGGCCCTG
>JAAZHP010000075.1 GCA_012510625.1 Bacillota bacterium | reverse complement strand
TCCGCTTCAATGCTCTGGGGAGGGATTTTATCAACCGGGAGAACCATGGCTCAACTCTCCTTTATTAACGTGGCATAAAAAATGAGGCAGAAGATTCTCGACGTCCCCGGCTGCGGCAATCTCCATATCAGGAAAGCGGCTGTTCTGATCGAATCTGTTTTCTGCCGGGACCACGACTTTCCTTAAACCGGACAGGCGGGCGCCGTAAATTTTCTCAGTGATCCCGCCTACGGGCTTAAGCTGCCCCCGCAGTGATATTTCTCCAGTAACGGCACAATCCTGCCGCAGGGGGAGCTCATTTACAGCACTGTATATGGCCAGGAAGATGGCCGCCCCTGCAGAGGGGCCGTCGATATTGCCCCCGCCGACAACGTTAAGGTGTAGATTGTAATCGTTAAGATCCACCCCGGAGATTTTTCGCAGCAGGGATGCAGCCACAAAAACTGAATCCCGGGCCATAGAACCAGCCGCCTCGTTGAAGCGGATGCTCCCCCGTCCCGGAACTGCCGCCCGGAAAGCCAGCGCCTCGATCTCCAGGACCACTCCCGTAAAACCGCTCACGCCAAGAGCCAGGACCCGCCCGATCTCGGCCTTCGCTTTTGGCGTTACGGGGCTTAAAGGCGCCAGCCGGTTGCTGATCAACACCTTCTGCATTAACCTGGCGCTGATACAAAGCTCCTGCCTGCCCTCGCCCCGGCGCTGCCGCTCGTAAAGGACGCGCCCGTATGCATCGACCAGCAGGTTGACCGCGCGCCGCCCTTCGCAGGTATAGCGGCTGATCAGCCGCGCCGCCTCCGGTTCGATGGAGATCTGCAGCCTGGCGGCGGAACTTCGAACGATCTCCTCTATTTCCAGCGGCGTTAGGGGCTCAAAATATACCGCGGAACATCGTGATCGGAAAGCCGGAGAGATTGCCTCTGGAGGACGGGTTGTTGCTCCGATAAGCACAAAATCGGCAGGAGCGCCCCGCTCGAAAAGGAGCCGGATATACTTGGGTATCTGCGCATCGGTGGGATCATAGTAAGCCGATTCAAAAAAAACCCGTTTGTCTTCCATGACTTTGAGAAGCTTGCTCTGCAGCGCAAAATCCATTTCGCCAATTTCGTCAATAAAAAGTATCCCCCCATGGGCTTGTGAAACCAGGCCCAGTTTGGGTTCCGGAACTCCTCCCTCAATAAGGTTCCGGCGCGCTCCCTGGTAGATGGGGTCATGAACTGAACCGATGAGCGGGTCGGCTATTTCACGGGGATCCCAGCGCAGGGTAGCCCCGTCAACCTCAACAAAAGGGGCATTCTCCGGAAAAACCGTACCTGGTATTTTCTGGACGCTTTTCAGGGCGAGGCGCGCAGCGGTAGTTTTACCTACGCCCGGGGGGCCGTAGAGAATGATATGCGACGGATAGGGAGAAGCCAGCTTGGAAACCAGCGCCGCGATGGCCTCATCTTGACCGATGATCTGATCCAGCTCTGTGGGCCGGAGCATCTCCTGAGCGGAGCGCGTAAGCTGCCGGGCATACATTTTTTCTGTTTGGGCATACTTTTTTAAAGTTTGTGGATTCTCCACGCCGCCCCATTCCCGGACAACATCCCGCTTAATTTCCATAAGGAGCTCTTCATGCTGTTTTTCGAGCCGCTCCTGAATTTTATGCTCCAGTGAATCTTCAAGCGAACGGCGCGCCAGCAAACCGGCCAGCGCCTCTTCCAGCTCGGCGAAGACCTGCGGAAAGTTCTCCGCTGTGGGGAGTTCGCCCAGGGTTGGGTTTTCAAATACCAGCCGCTTTAAGCCAAGAAGCTGCCTGGCCGGATCGCGTGAGTGGATTAACGGGAGAGCTCCCAGCTTCCCCGCCTTTAAGACCATCTTTTCTGTTCCGTAAATCCTGTTGACCAGGTCGAGCAGGGCGGCTAGGCGCTTTTGATGCTGCAGTTTATACTCTTCGGGGCTCATCGCGTCCCTCCTAATCCTCTCCTGCCACCTCTACAAGCACCGTGGCCTTTACGCCGGGGTGGAGCTTTATCAAAACCTCGTGACGCCCAATAGCTTTAATCGGCTCTTCCAAAATGATTTTTTTCTTATCCACATCGAACCCCAGCCGCTTCAGCTCTCCGGCTATATCAGCCGCGGTTACAGAGCCAAAAAGGCGCCCGCCTTCCCCGGCGGCCATCCGAAAATGAACAACCTGTTGATCCAGCATACCGGCCTGGGCCCGGCTCTCCTCTTCCAGGCGCCTGTTTTTCTGCTGCAAGACGCGCTCCCGGTGCTCTCTCTCCCGCAGGCGTCCGGGCGTGGCCTCCTCGGCCAACCCCTTGGGTATAAGGAGATTGCGCCCGTAGCCCGGGGCGACATCTTTCACTTCACCCTTCTTTCCCAGTCCGGCGACATCTTCCAGGAGTATTATCTTCATCGTCTCCACCCTTTCAGAGATTGTCATGCTCTCGCTGCCGGCTAAAAAACGGCATAACAGCCAGCGGCATCTTTTTCAGTCATGCGCGCCGCTGCCGCCGCAAATAATAGTTCGCGTCTAAGACTGCCGGCTCCTGCTCTATGGAAAAGCTAAAAAACGGCGCCGGCAGCATAAGCCTCCAGCACCGTTTTTTTGGCGGCCTTT
>JAAZHP010000074.1 GCA_012510625.1 Bacillota bacterium | reverse complement strand
GCTCGATGCTGTAATCCCCAATCTCTCGCAATCCGGATGTTTCACTTAACTGCAGATCATCGCGCAGGTCGCCCATGAAAGTATCAGCATCCCTAAAGACGAAGCGAGCATAAAGGCGCGGATACTGGCCGATCTTAGAACGGGTTGCCAGCAAGGGGATGGCGCGGATCATCGCTTCGTCCATCAGTGCAAGGTCTTCTTCGCTGGTTGCGCTTTGCGGGCGGTTGCCGCTGCGCGCGAGCATGCTTTGGGCTCGCCTGGCGCTGACGACGCCGTGAAAGGCGACTAGGGCATAGTAGAGGCGATAGTCCTTGCCGAAAGTGCCCTGGCCGGCTTCTTCCCGCGTGGCGAATTGCGAGGAAATTGTCGAAGAATCCACGGGCTGCACTTTGTTCAGCGAGTAACCCCAGGTGAATTGAACCGGACCTGTTAGGTTGACCGCCTCGCCGCCGCCGCGGCGCTCGCCCTTGATGGGCATGGTCGCGCCAAAGAGGCGCGCATCAAGCAGCTTTTCAAGAAGCTCGGGGAGATCATCCCCGCTGACTTTTTCTTTGCCGAGCACTTCTTGAATCCGGCCCATGGCCTGGACCACGCCTGCAGACTTGGTCACGTAGATGGTGTGCCCCATCTCCTCGAGGTAATCGCGCAGGTAGCGCTTCAGGCGGACATCGGAGACAAGGCAGCGCTCGCGGTCATAGTCCATGCGGGGGCGGTTCTCATCGTCGGGGTCCCCGTTGGGATTGCACATTTTGGCATCATAGAGAAAAAGAATCTCACTATTCTTTTCAATTACGCTCATGGTTGGCTAAGCCTCCTTTAAGTTTAGGTTATTCCGCCGCTTCAGTATGGGCGGCTTCTTCAGCAGCGACAGCTTTACTCTGCTTATCAATCCCAGCCTGGTAAGCGGCCCGCGTGGCCCAGGCGTAGCCGGACAAGATATAGAAGACATTCTCTTCCGGTGAGAGCGGCCAGCTGGCCGCATGGGCGTCAAGCAGCTCTTTTGCGGCGGCGTAAATCCTCTCATTATAAATAAAGATGCCGTGCTGGCGCAGCTGATCGACCAACAGGTTGCTCAGGCGAATCACCCTGGGCCAGTTCATCCCGCTGTAATTGACCTTGTCCAGGACCGGCTTATGTTCGTAGCCGCCGATCCTCTGGGAGCGGCCGACCTGGTGCAGCAGATAGCCCAGCAGGAAGAGGGCGGTATGCGGTTCGCCATAGCCCATCTCCTGTAGATAGAGCTGCATCTCTTCTTTGAGATATTCACGGCCGCGCATCTTTTCAGCAGCAGCACTCATGAGACTACCTCCTTTCAGGAGTTTTACTCTTTGCAGGAAAGTCAAGAAGAGGTTGGCCTGCAAAAGGCGGCGGGCCAAATTCAGCTCTTCGTAGCCCCTCTCCGGCTGCAAGATGCTGGTTCCCTTGAAATTGCCGGTGAGGTATATTGCGGCCAGGGTAATGAATTCGCGGATAAGCGAATTGTATAAAAGCGGCCGGCGGGCCAGGAGTGACTGGTAGATATGCAGCAGCTTCTTATATTCTTCGCTCTGTCCGCTACGCAGCGGGATTAGCCGGTAGATCGCCGTTAAATCGAGATGCCAGCGGTCCTTACCGAAGAGCTCCCTGGCGCGATTGGCGAGCCTGTGAGCCTCTTTCATAAGATGGCTGATCCAACTGGGAGCCACGTCGCGAACCAGGGCATGAATGCGCAACTCACTCTGGCTTTTCTGGTAGAAGAGAAAATTAAGCAGGGCCACATTCTCTTCGGGTAGTTCGTCGAGGTAATCGGTCAGTTCAGTTTCCAGCCCGCCAGTTCCACCTATTTTCTGAAGCCAGGCTGCCATGTTTAACATACCATCGACGCGGTCACGATAGT
>JAAZHP010000073.1 GCA_012510625.1 Bacillota bacterium | reverse complement strand
GTAGTCCTGGTGTCATTATATAGAGCAGGCCTATATCCCATAGCGACAGCCCGTATTGTTGTACTCAATCTTCCAGTTTGATGTGCTCTTGCAGCAGCAAAAAAAGAATCAACCAGTTTACCATGGTTATATATGTTTTTGCCAAACGTGTAACCTTCATTGGCAACCATATACATAGTAGTGCGATAACCCATTAAGATTCTCAATCCTTTAAACATGTTTCTGAGATAATTTTCTTTCGTTGTGTTACTATTGTTGAGAAAATTACACGTTTGCATTACCGCCCATCTTAGCTTATTTGAACCCCAGTTGATTTCATTTGTTCCTGCGTTAATGTAATCATAAGAGCAACCATGGTTATAAGAACTGCCATTTGCACTGTTAAAATGTGCTGCTGAGTATGTACTGTAATTGAGTCCATGTCCGGCATAAGCATAAAAATGAACGCTGTCAGCTAAACCATTTCCACCATTAGCTGAATTTACCAAGTGTTTCTCCCAAGCATCGTTGTCAAGTTTTTTGAATACAACTCTTCCAACAGGATATCCGTGAATACTACTGCCTAGCTGGTTTGCCAGTTCGTTGATATAGTGCCTGCCAACAACATTATAGAGTGGGCAATTGCTATAATTATAAAGTCCCGAGAACCCCAAATCCCAATTATCTGCGTAAGCAACTTTTGGTAAAGCCATGACGAGAATACAGAGAAATACAATTTTTATTAAATTGCTGAAGTCATTGCCTCCTTTGTAAAATAATTACCACCGCTAAACACAAAATTTTGTGTTGTCTATCTAATTTTAATAAATACAACATTTGGGTTATGTTGTCAAACTTTAGTAGGTGAAAGTATGTCTACTATGGAATCAAAGGGTATCTTTCCATTTAAAGTGTCTATTTTTTTGGGGCAAGCCCAGTTTCTTTTGCGACCGTTTTGCATCCAGGGTGAACCGTGTTAAAATAGTTTCAACAGAGATGAAATAACTGGAGTGGTGCCGGTGGAACGAATCGGAACGGTTATAGAAGATAAAGGCGAGACGGCGATAGTGCGACTGCGGCGCCACCTATCCTGTAAAAACTGCGGGCGCTGCGGCGGCCTTCTCGGCGCCGAAGACAGGCGGGAACATTACGTGGAAGCCTCGAACCCCATCAGGGCCCGGAGAGGGCAGAGCGTAATAGTGGAGATGGACGACAGGCAGGCCCTTTTTATTGCCTTTATGCTCTATCTTGTGCCCCTGGCCGGGCTGGTGGCAGGGATTTTTTTGGGGTTGAAATTCGCCTCCGTCTTCGGCTGGGAAAGCACCAGGGAACTGGTTGCAGCAGGCGCAGGCCTGCTCTTGATGGCGCTTATTTTTAGCGGAATTAGCCTCTGGGACCGCCGCGTCAAGAAGAGCGGCCGCTACCGGCCGGTGATAACCGCGCTGGGCCAGGAAGAGGGCTCTCCTGCCGAAGCGGAAAATTGAGCGATTAATAAATCTTCTCCAATGTAATTGAAAGAATTGGGAACCAACCTGCTGGAATGGCAGTCTTTATGATGAGAAGACAATCTTCAAAGGAGATGATTTTTTATGCATCTTCGGCGCATGTCTATTGTGGCTATGCTATTTCTTATGGCTGCTATCCCGCTGCTGCTGGGAGGTTGTAACGTAATGGATCAGCTTGGCTTTCGCTCGAAGGAAGTCTTTGCCGAACCGGCCGACCATGTCGATGAGAGGCTGGTTGCGGGAAACACAGCCTTTGGATTTAATATCTTCCGCGCTCTCTGTGAGAAAGATCCCGGTGAGAATATCTTTATCTCGCCGGCCAGCATCTCCATGGCCCTGGCCATGACCGCAAACGGGGCCTCCGGAGAGACCTTCGAGGCGATGATGGAGGCGCTGCAGCTGCAGGGTATGGATCTTGCCGGGATCAACCGGGCCTTTGCCGATCTGAAGACCATCCTCCAGAACCCCGACCCCGAGGTGGAGCTGGCCGTAGCCAATTCCCTCTGGTCGCGCCTGGGATTATCTTTCAATGAAGATTTCCTGCAGCGCAACCGCGATTACTTTGATGCCGAGATCCGCGAGCTCGATTTTAACCTTCCCGAATCCGTCCAGGCGATCAATGACTGGGTGAAGAAGCAGACCAGGGGTAAAATTGCCGGAATAGTGGAAGGGCCTATCGATCCCCTCACGGTTATGTTTCTGATCAATGCCATCTATTTCCACGGTTCCTGGTCTAATGAATTCAATCCAAATATGACCCGGGAAATACCCTTTGAACTGCCGGAGGGGAAGAAGAAGGAGCATCCGGTGATGTTGCGGGAAGGCAGCTACCGCTATTTCCGCGGCAAAGGTTTCGAAGCGGTCAGCATTCCCTACGGGAAAAACAGGCGGATAAGCATGGACGTTTACCTGCCGGCCCGGGAGAGCTCCCTGGAGGACTTTTTCGAGAAGCTGACCCCGGATAACTGGGCCGCCTGGCAGCTTTCTTTCAAAGAGATGGAAGGCGAGATCGGGCTGCCCCGGTTCAGGTTCGAATACGAGACTTCTTTGAAAGAGACCCTGGAAAAGCTGGGGATGGAGATCGCTTTTGATCCGCAGCGCGCCGATTTCAGCGGAATGCGCTCCGTCCCGCCGGAACTGTATATCAGCGAGGTTAAACATAAAACATACATTGACGTAAATGAAAAAGGGACCGAAGCGGCGGCGGTTACCTCGGTGGAAATGCGGGTGACATCCTTTCAGCCGGAAAACGAACGTTTCAGCATGATTGCCGATCGGCCCTTCTTTTTCACCATTACCGATAATAAAACCGGGGCCATTCTCTTCCTGGGCTCGGTTAACGAACCGTAGTTCCCCGGAGAAATTTAGAAAATAACTCCATGAACGTTGTTGGGGACTGTCCCAAAAGTCGTTTAAGATGACTATTGTAGAGGCGGGGCATGCCCCGCCCAGACCTGACCCGTTTATCGTAGCCAACTTTCGCGTTCAATATTTCCATCAACGCGGGGCTGTCCAAAAGGGCAACCCACTAGTGAGATTACCGCTGCTTGTATCGGTAGCTGCGTTTTCCTTTCAACCCGGTATCTGTTTTGTTTACCGGTATTGGTTTGGGACGACCCGGTGGGTCGCCCCTACCTTTTGGAAGAAACATATCCTCTGAATCCCATAACAAGTGGGACAAACAGGTACGTCCCTAGTGTCCCAAATTGGTGTTACTCTTCAAAGTGGGACAAACAGGTACGTCCCCGGTGTCCCACAGGCGAGTTTTCCCTTGCCCGAAGGAAATGTTCATGTTAAAATACAGGCAATTTACCTGCTCTCCAGGCTTCACCTGGTTTCATGTAGTCCACTTCCAGGAGTTTGTGGCGATAAAAAAATAGCTTAATGCAGGTAACAGCAATCTTGCTTCATCCATAAAATAGATATCAGAAACGGAGGAGAAGTTATGGCGAAAAAATACAAAGTGGCGGTAGTTGGCGCTACGGGCATGGTCGGCCAGACCATGATCGATGTTCTGTTAGAGCGGAATTTCCCCATGGATGATCTGAAACTGCTTGCTTCAGCCCGCTCCAAGGACCTCAAGATCAAAGCGGGCGGCCGGGAATACCCAGTGGAGGAAGCCCTGCCCCAATCCTTTGCCGGAATAGATTTTGCTTTCTTCAGCGCCGGTGAAGCGGTCAGCAGGGAGCTGGCTGCGGAAGCTGTGCGGCACGGCGCCGTTGTCATCGACAACAGCAATGCCTTCCGGATGGATGAAGATGTCCCCCTGATCATACCGGAAGTAAACCCCGGCGCGGTTCATAACCACCGCGGCATCATCGCAAATCCAAACTGCTCCACCATCCAGATGGTTGTTGCCCTGCAGCCGCTGCAGCAGGCCGCCGGATTGAAAAGAGTGGTGGCGGCCACCTACCAGGCTGTCTCCGGGGCCGGCAAAGAAGCGGTAGATGAACTTAAAGAGCAGTGCCGGGCATACCTGGCCGGAGAAAAGATCACTGCGGAATACATCCCTCACAAGGGCGCCGCCCGCAATTACCAGCTGGCTTTCAACCTGGTTCCGCAGCTGGATGTATTCGAAGAGAACGGATACAGCAAGGAAGAAATGAAGATGGTCCGGGAGACGAGAAAGATCATGAGCCTGCCCGAGCTGCCTTTAACCGCAACGACAGTGCGCGTGCCGGTGATCAACGGCCACTCCATGGCCCTGAACGTGGAGCTGCAGTCCCCCCTGTCACCGGAAGAAGCCCGGGAGATCCTGGGGAAAGCCCCCGGGATGGCGGTCATGGATGATCCCTCCGCCCTGCTCTACCCGATGCCGCTTCAGGCCAGCGGGCGCGACGAAGTCTTTGTCGGGCGGATCCGGGCTGACCACTCCGTTCCTTGCGGTCTCAATCTCTGGGTAGTGGCTGACAATATCCGCAAAGGCGCCGCCACCAACTCCATTCAGATCGCCGAACTGCTCCTGTAGTTATCATCAAGCTAACGGGAGTTGGAATCTAAATGAATATAATTGTGCAGAAATTTGGCGGCACCTCCACGGCCAACGAGCGGGTCCGCGAAGCCGTCGTAAGACGTATCCGGCAGGCCCTGGCCGGCGGCTACAAGCCCGTGGCGGTGGTCTCGGCCATGGGCCGCGCCGGCGATCCCTACGCTACTGATACCATAAAAAAGCTGGCAGAGAACATTTTCCCTCAAGCTCCCCTGCGGGAGCTTGATCTGATCATGCACTGCGGTGAGATCATCGCCGCGGTGGTCATGGCGGCAACTTTACATAAAGCCGGAATAAAAGCCCGCGCTTTTACCGGTTACCAGGCCGGCCTGACCACCGACGGCTGCTACGGCCAGGCCAGGGTTGTCGCCTGCAATCCGGAGCGAATCAGGCGCTGCCTGCAGGGGGGCGAAGTTGCCGTGGTGGCAGGTTTCCAGGGGCTTACCCCCGATGGAGAGATCAACACCCTGGGCCGGGGGGGCAGCGACACCACGGCGGTGATCCTGGGAGCGGCGCTGCAGGCCGAGCTGGTGGAGCTCTATACCGACGTAAACGGTATTGCCACAGCCGACCCCCATATTTTAAAGGAAGCGCGGGTAATCTCCCAGATGACCTACAGCGAAGCCTGCCAGCTTGTCTACGAAGGATCCAGGGTGATCCATCCGCCGGCTGTTGAACTGGCGATGAAATACAACCTTAACCTGGTTGTGCGCAGCTTAACCGAAGAGAGCTCCGGAACCCTGATCAATTCCGGCATCCAGGATAATGACACTGCCGCTGCCGGTTTTACCCATACCCCGCGGCGGGTGGTTACCGGGATCGCCCATGCTGCTGATATTGTGCAGCTGGTTATAGAATTCAATCAGCCCGATCCGGACCTGGAAATAAAGCTTTTTGAAAGCCTGGCCGGAGCGGGTATCAGCATCGATCTAATCAGCGTCTTTCCCAACCGGAAGATATTCACCATCAAAGAAGAGGCTCTGCCCCGGGCCTCAGCGGTGCTGAATGAGCTGGGAATCGACTTTAGCGTGGAAAAGGATTGCGCCAAGGTTTCGGTTATCGGCTTCGGCATGCGCGGCATCCCTGGGGTAATGGCGCGGGTGGTCCGCGCGCTGAATGAGAAGGGAATCTCCATCCTGCAAACAGCAGATTCCAATATATCCATTTCGCTCTTAATCCGCCGTCCTGACCTGGCCGCCGCCGTAAGGACTTTGCACGATCATTTTGCCCTTGGCATAGCCGATTTGACTGCCGGAGAGACAAATTATCTCCATGAAAAGATGAT
>JAAZHP010000072.1 GCA_012510625.1 Bacillota bacterium | reverse complement strand
TTTACCAGATACCGCTTTTTACAGGCATTTCAACCGGAAAACAGCGGCAAAAGTTGCTGGTATGATAATTGCATAAATGTAATCAAGCGGAAATAGCTTGCATAATCAGCAAATTCGCGGCTTTCCAGCTTCGGGGAAGCGCCGGAAAACGGTAGTCCTAACATAGAAAGGGGTGAGCGATCAATTTATTCATGCTTTCCCCGGGCCGTTATTGTTCCAGAGATCATGAAAAAACAAGGAGGTTAATTCGTGGCTGAAAACTTCGGTTTTCTGTCGATTTTACCACCGCTGATTGCTATTGTTCTGGCAATTGCCACCCGCCAGGTTTACGCCTCAATGTTTATCGCCATCTGGCTGGGCGCAACCTTCCTGAACGGCTACAATCCCTGGCTCGGATTGCTGCGTTCCATGGACACATACGTGATTAACAGCGTGGCCGATCCCTGGTATGCGGAGGTCCTTATCTTCACGATGATGATCGCGGCAATGGTCGCCCTCATGACCAGGTCGGGGGGGCCAACGCAATTGCAGAAGCCCTGGGCAGGCGAGCCAAAACGCCCAGGGCCGGGCAGCTTAGCGCCTGGGCTATTGGGATGATTATCTTCTTCTGTGATTATACCAGCTCCCTGATAACCGGAAACACGGCCCGCCCGCTGACCGACCGGCTGCGGATCTCCCGGGAGAAGCTCGCCTATATCGTTGACAGCACGGCGGCTCCCGTAGCCACGATGGCGCTGATCTCAACCTGGATCGGCTATGAGCTGGGGATAATTGGGGAAGCTTTTGCCAAGATCGGGGTGGAAGCAAGTCCTTATTCCATCTTTTTGCAGAGCATCCCCTACCGTTTCTACAGCATTTTCGCTTTATCCCTGGTCGTAATCATAGCGGTGACCTTGCGGGATTTCGGGCCCATGTACGACGCTGAAATAAGAACGCGCACTACCGGCAAGGTGCTCCGTGACGGGGCTGTTCCCCTGGCGGCAGGCGACATCGAGGAAATGATGCCGAAGGAAGGGATCCCCTATCGCGCGGTCAACTTTATCGTGCCCATTGCCTTCCTGATTATCTCCACTTTTATCGGCCTCTACTGGCACGGAGTCAATGTTGGCGGCGCAGATCCGGGCAACATTCTCGAGGCTATCGGGGCTTCCGATTCGGTGCTGGTGCTGATCTGGACCTCCCTGCTCAGCGCTATTGTAACTATGATCATGATCTTAGTGCAGAAGCTGCTCACCTTCCAAGAAGCATTCGATACCTTCATGGCAGGAGCGAAGTCTGTCTTTGCTGCTCTCGTGATCCTGGTGTTCGCCTGGGCGCTCAGCGCGGTTACCGGGGAGCTCGGCGCTGACAGCTACCTGGTAGGCCTGGTCACGGCGGCAAAGGTGCCTTACCAGCTACTGCCGCTGATCATTTTCCTCATCTCCTGCCTGATGGCATTTGCCATGGGGACCTCCTGGGGGACGATGGGTATTGTCACCCCGCTGGCTATCCCGGTAGCCCATGCCGTCGCGCCGCACATCCTGATTCCGACCCTGGCATCGGTGCTCACCGGGGCCATCTTCGGCGACCACTGTTCGCCCATTTCCGATACCACCATCCTTTCTTCCACCGGATCCGGATCGGACCACATCGACCATGTCCGCACCCAGATGCCGTACGCCCTTCTCGGCGCGGCGGTATCGGCGGTCTTCGGCTTTATCCCCGCCGGATTCGGCGTTCCCGTCTGGATTTCCATTATCCTGGGTATCGGAGCGCTCATTGTTTTTGTCCGCTTTGTGGGCAAGAGCACGCATGTCGACCTTAACTACATTGACGCCAAACAGAAAGTCGAAGCCTAAATTGGCCCTAAAGGCGCCGGTGCTCCGCCGGCGCCTTTTTAAATCAAGGTCAGTTCAGGTAAGTAACCTGGCATAATAATTGCGTATATTTACTTATAAAAGGATTCTTGATAACATTTTAAAACTACCGGGTTGCCTCTACGGTCGTCCGGCTGTCAGCAGATAACATAGGAAAACCGGAAGTCCGGCAGAAATATCACGCAAATCGTTGCGGTTATGAAATTTTACAAGGCAAATGGGGGGAGGGATGTGATGAAAAACCGGCAGGCAGGCCAGGGAGAATTGATAGAAATTCGGCAGGCAGTGCCGGAAGATGAGCGGGAAGTATGCGCTCTCTGGAAGATGCTGCTTCATTTTTACCGGAAAGAGGCACCCGATGAACTTTTAAAGCGCAGCTTTCGCTATGCCATTGAACACCCGGAGCAGATTCTCATTTACCTGGCATTGATTGAAGGCCGGTCTGCGGGAACTGCCAGCCTGCATTTCGGACACTATTCGACCTGGAACGATTACTGGTACGGCCATATTGAAGACCTCATCGTAGCGCCGGAATT
>JAAZHP010000071.1 GCA_012510625.1 Bacillota bacterium | reverse complement strand
TCATCGGCCTGGCTATGGAGCTGGCCTTGTGCGGATGGATGTTAACACAGGAACATATTGCCGCCGGTGCAGCCACCCTGCCGCTCTGGGAGCCGCTCCTCTTCGTGGCGCTGCTCTTCGGGATCTGCCTCCTGAACGTCCGCTCCAAGGTGGGCGCCATCTTCAAGGATAGCATCGTGGAAAACATTCGCGAACTGTGAGGTGAATACGAGATGATTACCATGAAAAAATTATACCGCCTTGCGGGGCTGCTGCTTCTCTGTCTCGCCCTGAACGTTATTCCCGGGTTCGCCGAGCGGGCTTCCGCCGCGGGGACACCGCTCTCCATAGACAGCGAGCATCTTTACGAGGGGATGGAAAGAAGCTACGCCGAGGGCTACCTGCCGGCCGTATCCGGCGGCAAAGCGCTGGTGGTCCTTCCTCTCCTTTCCGACAGCGGCAGCGGCCCGCTTGAGGTATCCATCAACCTGGGTGATCCGGCGCTCTCCCCCTTTGTCTACAGGAACTACCGGAAGCAGTTCGCCAAGAAGAGCTTCACTTTTGGAAAGGAAACGGTGGAATGCTACCCGGTGCAATTTTCACTGGAGCTGGCTAAAGACCGCGTCAACGGCTGCTACCCGGTCACCTTCACGGCAAGCGGGGTTACTGACGGCGGCGAGCCCTTTGCGCAGGATTTCACGGTCTACGTGAGCATCAGCGACGGCATCAATCCTCACGGCGCTCCGCCGGATCCAGAACCGGAACTCTCCTCCCAGCCCAGGCTCATGGTCGCTGCCTACAAGCTGGAGCGGGGCTACCTGGCGGCGGGCGAAAGCGCAACCCTGGCCGTAACGGTGCGCAACAACAGCAGCACGCAGCAGGTGAAGAATATCAAGCTTTCCTTCACCGCAGAGAGCGGTGAGATATGGCCTGAAGGCACCGGCGCAACCTACTGCAGCCGCATTGGCGCAGGAGGCTCCTATACCTGGACATTTGCCGTTGCCGCCCTGCCCACGGCGCAGTCGAGGCCGCATCCGGTGACAATTACCATGGAATACGAGGACAGCCGGGGCCAGGCCTACAGCGCCTCCGACCGGATCGTTCTCCACGTGCGCCAGCCGGTGCGGCTGGAATACGAAGAGCCCTCACTGCCTCCGCGGGTAACGCAGGGCGACACGGTCCCCTTTACGATGATGCTGATGAACCTGGGCAAGAGCACCGTTTACAATGCGCTGCTGAAATTCGAGATCCCGGGACTTGCCGGCGGCGGCAGCGTGCTCGTGGGCACCATCCCTCCCGGCGAGTCGCTGGCGGGGACGACCAACTTCCGCGTGGATGCCGATGCGCTGGGTGAAGTTACAGGCACGTTAACCCTCTTCTACGAGGACGATTACGGGGAGCGCTACGAAAAAGAGATTCCCCTGGCTACCACCATCGAGAAGAGGGTGGCGGCGCCCCCTCCTCCCTCCGGCAAGGATAAAGATGGCAACTCCCGCCTCCCCGGCTGGTTAGCCTGGGCCGGCGGAGCGGTTCTGCTTGCGGCGGCAGCCTTTATTGCCATCCGCTGGTATAAGCAGAAGAAGGCGATGGAAGAGGACGAAATGCGGCTGTAGGCCGGAGACGGCCGTATGGCCAGCGGGTCATCACCCGCTCCTACCTGTGGCAGATTCTCTCCATGTTTTCCTGGGGCACGATTGCCGGCCTGGCCGCGGAGCTGGCGCTATGCGGCTGGCTGCTGTGGAAAGAGATGGCTCCCAGCGACATGTTTACCCTGCCGCTCTGGGAGCCGCTCCTCTTCGCGGCGCTACTCTTCGGGATCTGTTACCTGAACGTCCGCTAAAAGTGAGCGCCATCTTCAAGAGCAGCATCGTGGAAAAAATCCGCGAACTATGAAGAAAAATGTGCCACACAAACGCCCGGGCCTCACCGTCGGGCCGGGCATGCCCGGCCCTTACACCTAATCGAATCTTATTCCCTGCAACATCTCCACGCCCCTTTTCGAGGGGAGGCATAGCCTCTTATAACCGTGGGGGCTGCCCTAAAAGAGCAGCCCCCAGCAGCATAACTTTAGCGGCCTCGCTTTAATTCTCCTTTGCCAGTTTGCGCCGCAGGAGAGCGAAGAGGCCGCCGATGGCGAAAAGCGCTGCCAATACGGCCAGGTAAACCTGGGTTCCTTCCGTTTTGGGTAGATCTTCGCTGGGAGAAACCTCGCCAAAGACGGCAAAGGTGCTGAAACCGGTTAATTCAGCCCAGATGTATTTTTCTGCCTTGTTCACTCCCTGGGGCGATACTTCCACCCAGCCGGTCCCCGGCACAAAGCGGTAAAGCTTCAGGCTTGTTTCCTCGACATCCTCAGGAAGCTCCGCCGGATCATACTTGACCACAAGGCGAACGGTGGAGCCGGCAAAGTTATCGGTGCGCTCGATGCGCAGGTAGATCCCGGCAGGAACCATCCCCTCCGGGGCTCCCTTTTCCGCATCGGCATCGTAAAGGGTCACATCAATCTGCCCGTCTGTTATCTCGCCGGGAGAATTAATTTCCATGGAGACCTTGCCGTCATGGAAATCGACCGTGGCCTTATTGTCGGTGGTGCCGATATCTTTCTGCGACCAGGTTTTCTCCGTGTCATATTCCCAGAATACGGCCCTAAGGATGCGGTGGTCGCTGAGAGTAATGCTCATTTCGGCGTCATCACCGATGATGGCGCCGCCTTCCATCCAGCAGACGAAGCGGTAGCCGACAGCAGGCTCAGCCTTGATCTGCACCTCTTCACCGGGCAGGTATTCGCCGGCGCCGCTGACGCTGCCCCCTGTATCGGGGTTGATGGAGAGCATGTATTTTACAGCTATCTCCACCGTTCCGGAAACGCTGTTGTAGTTGTGCGTATCCTCGGGAATGAATGTCACCGCCACGCTTTGCAGGCCCGCTTCAGGGCACGCTTCCGGGTAAACAAAGGCAAAGCTGCCGGGTACAGAAGCTTCACCGCCGGTTAATGATGAGGATCCCAGCATGTCGCCGTAGATTATGGGGGCGGCCTGCGGCCATGCTGTTACCAGCGGGGTGGCCTTGTTGATTGTTAGCGTGCCGCTCTCGAAGGTAATGGCATAGTTGCTCGCCGTGGCCCCATAAGGGGTAATGGTATAGGTCCCCACGTCCTCGCCCTCTTCGCGGCTGAAGGCCAGGCCGCTCACCACGC
>JAAZHP010000070.1 GCA_012510625.1 Bacillota bacterium | reverse complement strand
TCAGCCGTTCTCTCCCTTGACATAATTTTGGGTTAAGGTTAAAATAAATTCATAGTGATATGCCCATAAAGGGCACTTTATTATAGATTATTTCTCAGTTCCGGTTTAAAAGAGAAGATTTTAGGTGCTTTTTGGGAGCGCTGCTATAGATTTTTAGGATATTAAGTGCATGAACAATTAAAAGTGTAAGTGCCTTCATATCAATATTTCTCTTTTAAGCTGTGTTCTGAACACAGCTTTTTTCATTTAACTCTATGCAAATGGAGGTGGAAATTAATGGCGGAGTACATCATTCTCGCCGTTGTTGCATTGATTCTCGGCGTAATTGCCGGTTATTACATGCGTAAATTGCTTGCCGAAGCGAGGATTACTTCAGCTGAAGCGGCAGCAAAAAAAATTGTCGAGGAGGCCAAACAGGAAGCAAGCGCGATTAAGAGAGAAAAGCATCTGGAAGCAAAAGAAGAAGCTCACAGGTTAAGGAACGAGATTGAGCGTGAAAGCAGGGACCGGCGCAACGAGCTGCAGCGATTCGAACGGCGGCTGATGCAGAAAGAAGAAAGCCTGGATCGTAAAGCCAACTCCATGGAACGTAAAGAAGAAGAGCTGAGGCGTAAAGAAGAAGAAAACCGCCGCTTTCAGGAGAAGCTTGAGCAGCTTTACAAGCAGCAAATTACCGAGCTTGAGCGTATATCCAACATGTCAATGGATGAAGCCAAGGATACTATTTTACAACGAGCCCGGGACGAAATCTCGCATGAGATGGCGATGATGATTAACGAGGTGGAAAGCCAGGCCAGGGACGAAGCGGCAAAAAGGTCCCGCGAGATCATTGCATTGGCTATTCAGCGCTGTGCAGCGGATCACGCTTCAGAGGCTACGGTTTCAGTGGTATCTCTGCCCAATGACGAAATGAAGGGGCGAATTATCGGGCGTGAAGGTCGCAACATCAGGGCGCTGGAAACGCTTACAGGCATCGACCTGATCATTGACGATACCCCCGAGGCGGTGATACTATCCGGTTTTGATCCCATCCGGCGGGAAATAGCCAGGCTGGCCCTGGAAAAACTGATCAGTGACGGCCGGATTCACCCTGCCCGGATCGAAGAGGTCGTGGAGAAGACGCGTAAAGAAGTCGAAACCCAGATCCGGGAAGAGGGAGAGCGGGCCACTTTTGAGACGGGAGTGCACGGACTTCATCCCGAACTGGTGGTTCTGCTGGGGAAACTTCGCTACCGGACTTCGTACGGCCAGAACGTGCTCCAGCATTCCATCGAAGTATCCCATCTCGCCGGGATGATGGCGGGAGAACTGGGACTGGATGTCGCCTTTGCCAAAAGAGCGGGCTTGCTGCATGATATCGGCAAGGCTGCAGACCATGACACCGAAGGGTCACACGTGGTAACCGGCGCTGAACTGGTAAAGAAATATAAGGAGTCGCCTGAAATAGTAAATGCAGTCGCCGCGCACCACGGTGACCTTGATTTTATGACTCTTGAGGCGGTCCTGGTGCAGGCCGCCGACGCAATCTCCGCCTCCCGCCCGGGAGCGCGGCGGGAAACCCTGGAGGCTTATATCAAGCGGTTGGAAAAACTAGAAGAGATAGCCGACTCCTTTGACGGTGTAGACAAGGCATACGCCATCCATGCCGGCCGCGAGATCCGGATCATGGTCAAGCCGGACCGGATTGATGATTTGAAGTCGATCCAGATGGCCCGGGATATTGTCAAAAAGATCGAGAGTGAGCTTGAGTATCCCGGACAGATCAAAGTAAATGTCATCCGGGAAACCAGGGCTATCGAATACGCCAAATAATCGTATATTTTCCTTAAAATATCAAGTGCCCGTTACGGGCTCTTTTTTTATTATGAGCAGGATTTCCTTTATAACCTATGGAATAAAACTTTAGAAACAGGAGGGGACAACTTGATGCTACAAGAAACACGTGAAGAATCATATCATATAAACATGCTCGTCAACCTGCTGGTACAGTTTCCGGAGATATATACCATTACCTTTAATATTCCCGCTTCTTCATGCCGCCTCTCCTACATGGTCAAGCGCAAGCTCGGCCAGGAAGAATTCCAGGCTCTTCGGAAAAAGTTTCAGGAATACCTGGAAGCGTTTTATTTTTTCCACAATTGTGAGCATACCTGCCGCTTCAAGCTGCTAAAGAATACATATCCCGGGTTAACTCAGATCCAGATCTGCCTTGACGGTAAACCGCTCGACGGAGTGATCAGCTTGTTTTCCAATATCGTTCGCGAATTCTTCAATGGGGATCTGATCAGTGAAATCCGCAGAGGGGAAGATAGCGGCTTGCCGGAGGCGGCGCTCCTGGTTGGAGAAATTTCCGGAAACTATCCGGCCTCCGATCCCAACCGCAAGATCAGCCAACTGTTCGCCTTTCGTGAAGCGGGCAAAGTATATGTTTTCGACAAATAGGTAAATTTTTTTTAACGAAATGTGCCTGACTCTTTAGAAATGTCTTGCACCACAGCCGATTTAATGGCATACTGTTAAAAAGGCGGTTTGAAATTCAATGATTTTAGGATTACGAATAACAATTATAATATTCACATTTTTCAGGCAGGATATTTTACCTTTTAAGAGAAATATTACTTTAGCAAATCCCGTTGAAGGAGGTATCTACTGGTTAAATGGAAGTATTAAAAGTTTCAGCAAAGTCCAATCCCAATTCTGTGGCCGGTGCGTTAGCAGGAGTGTTGCGTGAACGGGGAGGCGCTGAAATCCAGACCATCGGCGCAGGAGCCCTGAACCAGGCCGTAAAGGCAGTTGCCATTGCCAGGGGATTTGTTGCTCCGGGCGGCATCGATCTTATTTGTATTCCCGCTTTTACGGATATTCAAATCGACGGGGAGGAACGAACCGCTATCAAATTAATAATCGAGCCGCGCTAAACTAGAAGAGTGTCATTTTAACAGGCACCCTTATGCCGTTCCGGTGGGGGGTGTTTTTTTGTGGAAATATAGTGTAAAATAGACACATGTCCACTTTAAATTTTAAAATAGCCGACTGCCACTGTGATACTATCAGCCTTTTTGGAAAAAAAGACTATTTTTTTAGCCGCCGCAACTCCACCGGTCATCTAGATCTGCCCCGGCTCATAGAAGGCGGAGTTGGCCTGCAGTTTTTTGCCGTTTGCACGGCCCCATACATGCAACATGGCTACGCGCATGCAGCACTGGAGCAAATCGGCCGCTATCACCGCTGCCTGGAGGAAAACAAGGGCTACTTGCAAGGCCTGGAAAATAAGAGCGACCTGGAAGCGGCGGAGCAGGATGGGAAGATCGGCGCGCTCCTGGCGCTCGAAGGTGCGGAACCTCTTGAAGGCAGTTTGGAGCTGCTGGACATCTTTTACCGCCTGGGAGTGCGTGCCCTTTCGCTGACCTGGAATCACCGCAATCT
>JAAZHP010000069.1 GCA_012510625.1 Bacillota bacterium | reverse complement strand
TTCCTTTCCTCCTGTCCCTGGTATGTTGCGTGATACATCCAGTTTACAGGATGGGAGTCTTGGGGTGGTCAACTTTTCGTTACCATTACCCCTCAAAGTGGTCAACTTTTAAATTACCGTACACAGGCGTAAGAACGCTGGGATATGCATCCATCGATTTTGACGGGCGCATTGTGGTCGCTCCCGGCACTAACATTGTTGTGGAGTATCTTCTCGACGCATTTCCGCCGGGACACAGTGTCAGTTACCGGTCAACCCTGATCTGGTATGAGTTATAAAAAATACAGTGAGTCAAAGGTACGGTCACTTTGACTCACTTATATTTTTGAAAATGATCTGAACCTGTAGATGGCACTACCTGGGGAGGCATGGGATCGTTTATAGATAGCGCCAGCTCTGATATTTTGGCGTTCTTCGTTTTACACCTTCGTTTTTTACCCGGCTTAAAGGGCAAGTATTGCTTTCTTTTTCCTCATATCGGTTTTGGTTGCCGCGGTCTTCGAAAAACCGGTTATACTTATTCTTAGCCTGTTAATTCTTGTACTCCTGATTCCGTATATCGTTCATGATTGGAGGATAAAAATGAGGGACAGACCGGCGCAAATAACGGTCGGTCTGTCCCCGGTTATGCGTCTCTTCGCTTAACTGCGGTTAAGCGCTAGCGGCGTTTCCGGCGCAGGAGGGCATATCCCGCCGCCAGTGCAGCCGCCCCGGATAGGCCGAGCAGGGGGATGGCTCCGGCGGTTGTCGGCAGATTATCTTCAGGGGCAGGGGTTTCTTCCCCTTCTCCGGGTTTTTCCCCGGGTTCTTCCCCGGGTTCTTCCCCGGGTTCTTCTCCGGGTTCTTCCCCGGGTTCTTCTTCCCCTTCGCCGGGTTCCTCTCCACCATCCCCGGTAACTATAAACGTGGCCTCGAGCGGGTTGCTCCATGAAGTGCCATTAAAGACGGCAGCTGACACGGTATACGTTCCCGGCGTGCTGATGTTGAAGCCGGCGCCGTCGTAGAGATACCTGTCTGTGGTTGCCGACGGGTCTGTTCCGGTATCACCAGGGGTGATGGTATACCAGCATTGATAGGGGCTGCCGGGCATTCCCGTCGTGTCGATCGTGATTAAGGTCGATGTGTCGATATTACCGCCGTTGGGGGTGAACCAGTTGGGCGGGTAGTAGACCGTAACGACGTAGGTTTTGTTGGGAGTTCCACCGGGAGCCGATACTACAACATTGACCGTGTTGGCGCCATGCTGCAGGCCGGATAACGAGCAAAAGCCACGTGCAAGGCCGTAAAGGGGGTCGCTTAAAGTGCCGGGATTCCCGTTGAATGTGACAGTTGCATTGTAATCGGCCAGAAAATAGCCGAAGGTGATGCTGCCGGCAATACGAGATGCGGTTGTATAGGCGGTTGTGCCGTAATGAAAGGATGGATTCCACATCCCTCCCCCGGTATTCCACAGGCTTACCAGTTCTTCGCTGCCCAGGTAGGTGAACAGGCCGTCATCGCTCTCGGCGCTGGTACCCTCCGCCGTGGTTACGGTCACGTGTACCGTGCCGCTTCCCGCGGGCGCGGTAGCCGTGATCTTTGTGTCGGAATCAACGGTGAATTCGGCGGCGGCGACGCTCCCGAACTTGACTTCAGTCGCGCCGGTGAAGCCGCTGCCGTTAATCGTCACCACGGCTCCCGCGGCTCCCCATGGGTTACCCCGATAATTTACGGCGCTGCTCACCGCCGGCGCGGCCGCATAGGCCGTCAGCGGCGCAATGCTCATCACCAGCAGAACCATGATGATGAATATACACGGGAACAATAAATAATGAGTTTTCCTGGCGGCATTTAGAGTTAGAAACCGCATTAAACATCAACCTCCTGTTTCAAATTTGAGTGATTGCCATTCCTGCAGCAGCAGTAATCAAAAATTATTGCCTTTTTCATGCTTCTTCCTCTAAAGAATATGATATAATTACTTGAAATAAAGAATTTTACCAGGTATCTTCTCGGCAACCCCCGTTGATTGTAATTGCGCAACTTTAAGGCAGTTTAAAGCCAGTTTAAAATAAATTAAAGGATTCCCCAATACCTGGCCGGCTGGGAGAGAGACATGTCCGGGGAAAGAATTTTGATCGTTGATGATGAAAAAGAAATATCCGAATTAGTCCGCCTCTACCTGGAGCGGGAGGGATATGAAGTGCTGGTTGCCGGCACCGGCCAGCAAGCCCTGGACCTGGCCTTTGCTCAAAATCCGGATCTGATCATCCTGGATATAGTACTTCCGGACCTGGATGGCTATACAGTCTGCCGGGAGCTGCGCACCCGGTCAACCGCTCCGATTATTTTTTTAAGCTGCAAAGATCAAAACCTCGATAAGATCCTGGGGCTGGAAATCGGCGGGGACGATTATCTGACCAAACCCTTTGACCCGGCTGAATTGGCGGCCCGGGTCAAAGCCAGTTTGCGCCGCGTCAGGCTGGATCGCAGCTACCGCAACCAGATCCTGCAATTTCCGGGGCTGGAAATTAACCTGGATTTTTGCAGCGTTAAGTCCGGGAGCGCGAGCGTCGCTCTCTCCGCCCGGGAGTTTCAGATTCTCGCTCTTCTTGCCCAGAATGCCAACCGGGTTTTCAGCGCCGAGCAAATTTACCGCCTGGTTTGGCATGACAGCTATCCGATTGACTGGAGGATGGTTCCGGTGCATATCAGCAATCTGCGCAAAAAAATTGAACCGGATCCTTCCTCGCCTCGCTATATCCTTACCGTTAAGGGATTGGGCTACAAGTTCAACGGATCTCCCGGCCAGGGTTCCGATAATTACGGGCCGGTAGACAAACAAGCATTGCCGGGAGAAAAGAGTTCGTGGAAAAAGCCCTGACATGGTATGTGCCGACGATAACCGCCCAAATTTCCATTCAGGTGGTCATGGCCCTGGTCTTTTCCTGTCTTTATGCCCATGACCGGAAGCCCTTTTTAATGCTGTGGGGGATTGGCTGTTGGGGATGGGTGTTGAAGCTTTCCTTTGACCTGGCCCTTTTTTACAGTCCCGGCACGGCAATTTTCCAGGTCATGAACCAGTGCGGCTGTATTTTGGGGCCCTTCTTTCACGGCTGGGGGACCATGCATTTCATCGGGAAAAAGGTGCCCAAAGCGTGGGTAATCTGGGTCTGGGTTCATGCGGGTTGGATGGCACTGCCGGTTGTTGGAATTATTCCGGCACACTTTGCCCTGGTTCCAACCGCGGTGGGAGCAGCAATTATCTATTTCTGGACCGGTTTTGCTTTTCTCCAGGCCGGAAAGATTGAGGTCACGGGTCAGCGTATTACCGGATGGGTTTACTTCTTGACCGGATTGCACATGGGCAACTATCCCCTGTTAAAAAATGTGGAATGGTTTGCCCCGTGGGGTTACCTGCTTGGCGGAGTTCTGACCTTCCTTTTGGCCATTGGCACCCTCCTCGTTTATTACCAGCAGATCATTGCCGAACGGGTTGAGGCTGAGGAAGAGCTGCGCAGGATGGAGGAGTCCCGCATGAACCTTTTGACCAATATATCCCATGACCTGAGGACTCCTTTGGCTACCGTGCAGGGTTACATCAAGGCCATGCTTGACCGGGTTATCAGTACGCCTGAAAAACAATACGAATACCTTGGCTTGGTCTATACCCGGATTCTGAAAATCAACCGGCTGATTCAGGATCTGTTCGATCTGACCCGCCTGGAATCACGCCGCATGGAATTTAACCTTCAGCAAATAACAATTCAAGATCTCCTTTCCCAGTTGTATGAGAAGTACAGGGTTGACGTCATGAACGCAAGCCTCAACTTTAATTTTAACAACCAGGCCTCCCGGGAGCCGGCTTCTTTAGGCAACATGCCCTCGGTGAGGGTTGATCCGGACCTAATTGGCAGGGCCTTTGACAACCTGATCTACAATGCAATTAACCATACGCCCCCGCGAGGGAGTATCACGGTCAGTTATGAAATCGTCCCTGTTGATGAGGCGGAGGCATCCCTGGCGGGAACAGGAGCCAATACCGGCCATTTTGAAGCGGTGATCAAGGTAATTGACACCGGTACGGGTATTGCTCCGGAAGATTTGCCGTACATATTTAACCGGTATTACCGGGGAGCCGCTTCCGCCGGTAAGCCGGCGGGCGGGGCCGGCCTGGGCCTGGCTATTTCAAAGGAAATCATTGAACACCATAACGGCCGGATATGGGTTGAAAGTGAGCTTAACAAAGGGAGCATTTTTGCTTTTTCGCTGCCGGTTTTCGTATAGCTGTGAAGTAACCGGGGGGAAGCTCTACCGGGGCATGTTCGGCAACAGGATGATCATGGGGGGTTTCGATGTCGTCTTTGACTGCGTCGGCACAAGCCGGACTTTCCACGACTCGCTGCGCTGGCTGAAAGCAAGGGGCTCCTACGTGAAGATCGGGCATCATATCCGCCCCGTGGCCTTCGACGAGACCCCCACCTGGTGGCAGGAGCTGCAGATCATCGGGATCAACGCCCACGGCATGGAGCTGTACGAGGGCAGGCAGATCAGCACCTTCGATTTGGTGATCGACCTGCTCCGCAAGGGCCGCTGCAGCCTGGACGGTTTCATCACCCACCGTTTCAAGCTGGACCGCTACAAGGATGCCTTCCGTGCGATGATCGAGCGCCCCGAAGAAGTGATCAAAGTCGTGCTGGAGATTGATTGAGTTAGGGAATATAAAAAAAGTGGATTTATGACAGAAATTATATTATAATAAAAAAAAATAGCATCCTGACCGATAAAGGCAACCCTTTCCGAAAGGAAGGCGCGCAAAGCCATGGGTCTAAAGTTCGGGTA
>JAAZHP010000068.1 GCA_012510625.1 Bacillota bacterium | reverse complement strand
CGTTGCTAGACCCCCGCGGATATCAAGAAAGGCCTGTTATCAAGCTGGCTCCGAGAGTTACTCTGGACGACCTAAGAAAAGGAAAGGTGCTTTTTTACGATAATACCAAGCTTTCATTTTGCAATTACAATCAAGTTTTTATAAGGATCAAGGAACGGCTTGCTGAGTTGGGAATCACCAACTTCGTTGATTATGTGGAAACCGTTCGCGGTAAAGATACCGCTGAACTGGAGAAATATGCCGCGATGCTGGCCAAAGAAAAACCTACCGCTGCTATTGTTGCTTTTGGCGATATGGGAACTTCCGCTGCTACTACCATCGTGGCCATTGCCTTGGAGAAGCTGGGTATACCGACGGTTTATATGACAGCGCCTCCAGGTTCGGCTATCACCGAGGGTGTGGCCGTGTATCGCGCGGGTAATTTGTGCCTTTGCTCCATCGACGTTTATCAGGCCAGCACGGTGGAAGAGGTAAGGGAGCAGATTGATCTTAAATGGGATTACATCATCGGTTCTCTTACTGCCACAGGGGATAAGTTGGCTGAGCTTGCCTATATCGATTTTAAAATGGACAAGATTCCCCCTGCGAAAAACGGTTTGCTTCCCATAACAGACCAAATCGAGATCGATGAAAGCAGGCTGCTGGAACCTGGTTGCTACATGGAAGAGATTAATGAATATTTTAATCGGGAGCATATCAGCGACGGCCTGCCCATTATTCCACCCACGCGTTCACGGTATGATAAAATGTTAGCCTACTGCCCCTTTGATGAAGATATGGTACTTTGTAACAAAGTGGGGCCGACGGGTAAGGATATTACCGTCCGCGACGTGGCCGTTGCCGCGGTTATGGCCGGATGCACGCCCAAGGCCATGCCGATTCTGGTTACCGCTTTCAGGGCTTTAAACAACCCCAAGTACAATTTTATACAGTCGGTCACTACCTCTCATCCCGGCGGCAACCTGGTGCTGGTCAGCGGGCCTATTGCCCAGGAAATAGGTATTTCCGGCAAGCAGGGCTGCATGGGGCCGGGCTGGCCGATGAACGCCACTATCGGGCGTGCGGTGAACCTGGTGATCATGAATGTCGCCCGTTCTGTACCCGGTATATGCGACCTCGATTGCATCGCCTCGCAGGCCGAGTTCACCTACTGCTTTGCTGAAGAACCCGAACTTGCACAATGGGAAATGATCAACGAAGAGCGCTATGATGCAGAAACTACCACCGTCTATGTCTTGAAAGCAGAGCCGCAGCATGATATAATCGATTTCCTCAGTTTGAACGGGCATGATCTCCTGGATACCATCACTGCTTGCTGCACTACTCTAGGATCTAACAATGCATACATACCTGGTCCACTGGTAGTTTGCCTCACCCCGGACCATGGGAAAATGCTCAAGAAGGATGGTTACACTAAAGATATGATCCGGGAGCATATTCACACCTACGCCTATCACGAAGTGCCCATGGTTCGCAACAGGGGGCTCGTCCCGGTGCGTCCGCCCGAATTTGAGAACAGGCACCCCATGCCGGTGACCCGTTTTCCGAAAGATATTGAAGTTGTTGTTGTCGGAGGGCGCGGCGGTCATTCAGGGGTAATCTTGCCGTGGGCGCTGCACAGCGAAGCCATTGTGGAGCCGGTTACCCTGCCCGGCGGAAAGATTGCCAAAACAATAGAGGATTTCCAAAGATAGGGAAAGCGCTCTGTATAACAGAGCGCCTTTTCAATTTTATTGATACTCAGCTGGGAATTGACTTAAAGGAGGATTAATAAATAATGAGCGGGTATGATGAAATATATGACGTAATCGTTTGCGGTGGAGGCACATCCGGTGTTGCTGCGGCCATTGCTTCTGCCAGAGCGGGAGCAAAAACCCTGCTGGTAGAGCGGCTGGGAACCCTTGGGGGCCAGATGAATGTTTCAGGGCCTCCGGGGTTTGCTTATGCGCGGATTTTTAATTGCCACAATGAAAGAGATGTGGGTGGTATTCTTTACGAAACATATAAAAGGCTTTACAAGGCCGGGCATGCGCTTCCCAGTTTAAGGTACAGGTATCGGGCAAAATCTGCCGCTGTCTTCTCTTATGTGGATCCTGAATGGTGGACCATCTTAATTTATAAGATGATGGAAGAGGCGGGGGTGATTCTCCTTCTGGATACACTTGTGGTTGACGTAATCAAGGAAGGGAACACCGTCAAGGGGATCGTTGTTGAGAACGCCAACGGGCGCAATGAGATCAAGGGCAAGATAGTGATTGACTGCACTGGTGAAGCTTATGTTGCTATCCGGGCCGGAGCAGAGACGGTCTGCGTATCAAGAGACGAGATTCAGCCGCACACTTTGGCTTTTACTGCCGACGGTGTAAATTGGGACAGGCTGCTTGATTATGTCCGCAGACATCCGGAGCAGTTTACCTACGGTCATGTAATGAACCCACATACCGGCACTTCTTTGGAAGAGGTGTATGAGTTTGTTCGTAATGTTACCGACATCAGAGAACTGGGTGAAATATTAGGTTTTATCGAGCTGAGGGACATGGCGCTTGCCAACGGAGACTGGCATCCCAATAGCGGTGTCGGTTTCTTTATAATCCCGCGGGAGGGCGGGCATATACAAGCTCATTTTCAGCATTCCACCCACGTTCCTCGCATTCTCCCCACCGATGCGTGGGATCTGACCAGGGGCAACATTGAGTGCAGAAAGCAGCTAGAGATTGCCTGGCGGTTCTTTAAAAAATATGTTCCGGGATTTGAGAACGCATATATCGTCAGAATGTGTACCGAGCTAAGACTCCGCGAGGGCCCCAGGATTGTGGGAGACTACGTTCTTACCCGCGAGGATGTAGCAAATACCAGGCAATTTCCTGATACCATCGGCAAGTCTTCATTCCCGGCAGGAGGCTACCATGTGGCCAGCACGGATACTCTCGCTGTAAATGAGGATGAAGAGAATCTGAGTTTCCCGAACGGCTCTTATGATATCCCCTACCGCTGCCTTGTACCGGTAAAGATAGACAATCTGCTGGCGGCAGGCAAGTGCGTATCTACTGATCGCCCAGCTTACCTGCGTTATTTGCAGCAGACAATGGTGACGGGCCAGGCTGCCGGCGTGGCTGCGGCGATATGCGCAAGGAGAGGCATTACGCCGCGGGAACTGGTAAAAGATGTTTCCGAATTGCAGGCTGTGCTGCTTGAACAGGGCGCGATTCTTTTTGAAACAGTCAAGCAAGAAGAAGCAGAATCATGGCTGTAACAAAAAAAAGCGGGATAGATTGCCAATTACTTTTAAAGAAGGGTAAAAATGACTGTTCACGGTTATATGGGTAAATTACTTTTTGTAGATTTAACTGATAATACCTACCAGGAGCTGGCGTTGCCCGAAAATGATTATCGGGAGTATATCGGCGGCTATGGGTTGGGGGTGAGGTTTCTGTATGAAAATGTGAAACCCGGCCTCGATCCGCTTGGCCCGGATAATACTATCGGCTTCGTAACAGGGCCCCTGGTGGGGACAAAGTGCCACGGGGCCGGCAGGTTTACAGTAGTAAGCAAATCGCCGCTGACCGGTGGGTGGGGCGACGCCAATTGCGGCGGCAAGTTTGGGCCTGCGCTTAAAAGAACGGGTTATGACGGGATTTTTATAACCGGCAGGTCGGAAAGGCCTGTATACCTCCTGATAACTGACCAAAAGGTTGAAGTTAGGGATGCCGGTCATTTATGGGGACGGGACAGTGTTGAGGCGGAAAATATAATCAAAGAAGAGGCGGGCAGCAATCTTAAGGTAGCTTCAATAGGCCAGGCGGGGGAAAGCCTGTCCAGGATAGCCGGTATCATGCATGACCACGGAAGGGCTGCGGGGAGATCGGGCCTGGGTGCGGTGATGGGCTCAAAGAATTTAAAAGCTGTTGCCGTAGAGGGCGCGCAAAAGGTCCCTGTGGCCCATGAATCCGGCCTTGATCAAGTCGTCGAAAAAATGCGGGAAGACTTTAAGAACTTGCCTCGAGATGTTAAAAAATGGACTAAAATTGGGACGCCGATGGTCTATGACCTGGATGTATCTATCGGAGACGCCCCGGTCCAAAACTGGAAGGGCTTATACCAGGAAGTATATCCCTTGGAAAGGGCGGCAAAAATAGGCGGCGATGTCTATAACCGCTATTTAAAGAGAAGATACGGATGCGCTCAGTGCTCAATGATATGCGGCGCAATTTTAAACTATATAGATTCCGAAGGGAATCTCCTGGTAACTCATCGGCCTGAGTATGAAACCATCGCTGCCTTTGGAAGCAATTGCCTGATTGATGACATCGAGACAATTATCAAGGCCAACGAGTTATGCAATCGCTATGGTTTTGACACCATCTCCGCAGGATCAACTATTGCTTTTGCCATGGAGTGCTATGAAAAAGGCCTTTTGACGCAGAAAGATACAGGCGGCCTGGATTTAAATTGGGGCAACAAAGAATGCATCTTACCGTTGCTTGAAATGATGTGCCGCAGGGAGGGGATCGGCTCTCTTCTGGCTGACGGAGTAAAAGTAGCCGCAGAAAAAATAGGAGGAGAAGCCGGAGAATTCGCCATACATGTAGGGGGCCAGGAACCGGCCATGCATGATCCCCGCTGCTGGCCGGGTTTTGGATATGGCTATGTGCTGGATCCCACACCGGGCCGTCACACCCAGGGCGGGGTGGGATTTATCGAACACGGATGGTTTGAGACGGAGCTTAAGCAATACAAGCCGGATGAGCTGGCTGCGGTTAGATATAACTACGATTCAAAAGGAAAAGTGCTGGCGGATCTCAATAATTGGTTTCATATGTTTACCTCAACTGGCATCTGTCTCTTTGCAAAGTTTTTATATAACGATTATCCTTTACTGGAGGCTCTCCGGCAGGTAACCGGCTGGGATACTTTTGACCTGAACGAAGCCCTTACAACGGGGGAAAGGATAAATACCCTGAGGCATTGCTTTAATCTTAGAGAAGGCCTTGAGCCGAATGATTTTAATCTTCCCAGGCGGGTGATGGGGCAGCCTCCGTTCCCATCTGGGCCTACGGCAGGAGTCACCATCGATATTGAGACAGTTCGAGAGTCTTATTATAAAGAGCTCGGTTGGGATGTCGCAACGGGGAGGCCGTCGGAAAAGAAGCTTAAAGCGCTGAATCTTTCCAGCCTTGTAACCGATCTGCCCTAGCTTTGAGGGCAAACAAAGTTGACCAAAGGATGAACTTTTTATGGTGCAAAATATTGAATTTAAGAACATAAGCAAGACATTTGTGACTGTAAGAGCTCTTCGGGATGTCAGTTTTGTTGCCAATGCGGGAGAGGTTTGTGCAGTTGTCGGCGAGAACGGGGCGGGTAAAAGCACATTGCTAAAGATTCTCAGCGGGGATTTGCAGCCAGATAAGGGCAGCCTTTTTATCGATGGAGAGGAAAAACAATTTAGATCGCCCCAGGAAGCGATCGCCAGCGGAATCAGTGTAATATACCAGGAACGGCAGGTTATGCCCTACTTAACGGTGGCGGAGAATATTTTTATGGAAGACCTGCCGGTTAAAAAGAACCGGCTAATTGATTTTAAAAAATTATACACTAACACCCAGAAGATTCTGGATGAATTTAATTTGCCCATAAAACCGACGGATAGGGTTAGAGACCTTTCGGTGGCATATCAGCAAATGGTCGAAATAATGAAAGCCTACCGGAGAAATTCTGAAATAATTGCTTTTGATGAGCCCACTTCAAGCCTTTCAGAAGCTGAAATAGATATGCTTTTTAAAGTGATTGAAAGACTTAAAGAGGAGCGCAAAGTAATCCTTTATGTATCCCATCGCCTGAAGGAAATATTTCATATCAGTGAAACAGTTGTTGTTCTAAAGGATGGCAGGTTCGTAACGAAATTGAGAACAGCGGAAACCGATGAGCAGCAGCTGGTCAAGCATATGATTGGGCGTGATTTGGGTGACGTCTTTAACACGTTGAATAGAGAGAAAAGCATTGGCAAGGTGATACTTGATGTTAAAGGGCTTACCACTGACAGGATAAGCGATGTTAGTTTCAAATTGCACCGGGGCGAAATACTGGGATTCGCCGGACTTGTAGGAGCAGGCAGGACTGAAACCATGAAAGCCATCTTTGGTGCCGATGCAGTACATTCCGGTGAGATATGGGTTGAAGGAAAGCGTGTCAATATTAAAAGCCCTGCCGATGCTATCGCGGAAGGGATAGGTTTTTGCTCTGAAGACAGAATTGCTGAAGGCATTTTCAGGGTTAGGCCGGTAAAGGAAAATATGAGTGTTGTTATTTTAGAGCAGTTGGTTCGGAATGGTTTTATCGATTTTAAGAGAGAGGCCAGAATAGCCAAAGATCAGGTAACCGCTTTGCAGATAAAAACTCCCTCTGTAATGACAAAAATAATAGAGTTGTCCGGCGGGAATCAACAAAAAGTTCTCCTGGCTCGCTGGCTGACTTCCAATCCCAAAATATTAATTCTTGATGAGCCTACCAGGGGCATAGATGTGGGAGCCAAAGCTGAAATATACCGGCTGATCGTCGACCTGGCAAACAGTGGCCTGGGAATTATCTTTATTTCATCAGAGCTGCCTGAGATTATTGGTTTAAGCGATAATATTGTGGTAATGCGTGAGGGCAGGATTTCGGGCTTTTTAACGAGAGAGGAAGCTACTGAAGAAGATATTTTGACCCTTGCCATGAAGAGTAAGGAGTAAAAAGTAACTGGGAGAGGAAGAGATGAGGCACATTATTGATGTCTTTAAGAGATCTGAAAATGTAGGCCTGGTGGTTGTATTAATTGTCGTCATAGTAGTTTTTTCTGTTTTACAATCAAGTTTTTTCACGGTGCCAAACTTCATTAATATCCTGTTTGCCGCTTCAGTCGTGGGCATGGTTATGCTCGGCGAAGCTATGCTTATCATCGGTGGTCAAATAGATCTTTCGCCCGGATCGGTAGCTGCTTTTTCAGGCGTGCTAGCTGCCATACTGTTCGAGAGGTATGATCTTTCCGTGCTTCCGGTAGTCGCGATAGTGATAGCAGCGGCGGTTTTAATAGGTTTAATCAACTCCCAACTGGTCAATTTTTTAAAGATCCAACCTTTTATTGCCACACTGGCCACCATGTCCATATTTAGGGGCCTAGCTCATATAATCTGCGGCGGAAGCTCTGTCCATATCAGGGACAGGTTGTTTATCTATTTTGGTGCCGGGAGAATATTCGGCATACCCATCTCGATAATCTTTCTTATTGTTGTGTCCGTAATCTTTTTTATCATTCTGAACCGAACTCGATTTGGGCGCCATGTTTATATGATTGGTGGAAATGAAACTGCCGCCCGCCTGGCTGGATTAAATCCGGAACGGATCAAAGTAGCGCTTTACATCATTACCTCTGTTTTAGCTTCTATCGGAGGCATGCTCCTGGCCGGACGCATGAACTCGGGACAGCCAGTGGCACACAACGGTCTGGAGTTTGACGCCATAACCGTAGTTATTCTGGGTGGAGTTTCGTTCAGCGGTGGAAGTGGAACGCTAACGGGTTGTTTTATTGCTCTTTTAATCTTGGAGTCCTTTAAAAATGGGCTTCTCGTTTTAAATGTACCTGTTTTCTGGCAGCAAGTTGCGCGCGGTTTATTGCTGGTTATTGCTCTTTCCATTGACTACTTTAGAAGCATTCGAAGGAAGAAGGCAAGTAAAGATCAATAATTTCAAGGCAAGAGACAAGGAGGGTTGTAGCAAAGGAATTGTGACATTACGAAGGTGTCCAGCAGAAGGAAGTGGGGGCTTTTGTATCAACAAATTTAAAAAGGAGGCCTAAAAAATGAAAAAAATTTTTCGGATCAGCGTTGTCATAGCCTGCCTGCTTATAATGACACTGGCAGTAGTTGGGTGCAAGCCGGCTGAAGAGGATAAGATGGTGATCGGCTTTCTTTCCGGGATATATGAGATACAATGGGAACAGGATATGGAAAAAGAATTAAAGAAGTTTGCTGAAGAAGAGGATGCCACCATTATTACTATGGATTCGCACCTCGATCCGGCGGAGCAGCTGCAGCAGCTGGATACTATGATTTCACAGGGTGTTGACGGGATCATCATATTCGTTGCCAACCAGAAGATAAGCCAGACTGTTGTTGATAAGTGCTTAGAAGAAGGCATACCCATTGTTGGCGAGTCCAACCGCTTGATCGACGAAGAAGGCAACATTTGTGCCCCCTGCGTGGAGCTTGACGGTTACGGCATGGGTGTTATCTGCGCAGAATGGCTTGTGCAGTATATGGAGGATAACGGCATTTCAGCGCCCTATGAGGGTGTAGGGTTCATGAACCTTCATGAAGCTGATGTTTCAAATATTGTGGACCGGGCCGATGGCGCGGAAGAAACCTTCTTCAGTCTGCTGCCTGACTTCCCGAAGGATAATTACTTCCGTGTGGAAACAGGAAAAGAGGGAGGAGCTGCAGCAGGATTTAATATTGCCCAGGCCACCATATCGGGCAATCCCCAGATCAAAAAATGGGTGGTCATTGCCCCGCAAGACGACCAGGGGGGCGGCGTCGTCCGCGCACTTGAGCAGGCCGGACTGGCCGACGACTCTGTCGTCGTCAGCATGGGTGCGGAAAGTGCGAGATACGAATGGGCCGACAAGGGCAGCGATACCTGCTGGAAGGCCGCCTCTTTCTTCAGCGCTTATGACTGTGCCGTCCATGCTTGGAGAGGCTTGATGGAACAGGTAAAGGAAGGAAAGGCGCTTGAGGATGTTTTCGCCGATTCTAAAGAACCCGGTCAGAAATATGGCCTGGTTAAGTTCACCGGGCAAATGGTAACGCCGGATAACTTCAGGGAAATAATGGGCGAATACGCGGAATAGCCTCACAT
>JAAZHP010000067.1 GCA_012510625.1 Bacillota bacterium | reverse complement strand
GGTACGGTTTGCCAATTAGATGTATACTTTTTATGTAGGTTTATGGTAATCTAAAATAACCGAATAGTAATTAAAGATACGGAGCGGTAAGAGTGGCGCTTTGGGATAACATAAACAGCTTAGAAACTTTACAGAGATTGTGCGAGAGATGCCGGGATTGCAGCCTGGCAATGACCAGGCAGACGGTGGTATTTGGCGAGGGGAACCCGTCAGCGAAAATTTTTCTTCTGGGGGAGGCGCCGGGGGCGCAGGAAGACGCATGCGGCAGGCCCTTCGCGGGCCGGGCCGGCGAGGTTTTGGATTTGCTGTTGGCGGGCGCTGGCCTGACGCGGCAGGATGTATTCATCACCGGTTCGGTGAAATGCCGGCCGCCGAAAAACCGCAACCCCTACCGCGGAGAACTGGCCGCCTGCCGGCCCTGGCTGGAAAAGCAGCTGGCGCTGATTAAGCCCGAGATTGTGGTCTGCCTGGGGCTGGTAGCGGTTCAGAACATCCTTGATCCGAAAGCAAAGCTGGCCGAAGTGAGAGGGCGCTGGTTTGAGGGTCCCGGATACTGGATCTACCCCACCTATCATCCGGCGGCGGTGCTGCGCAGCACCGTCAAAGCGGAGCTACCGGCAGCTGACTTGAAATCTGTAGCCGGGGCATTATCAAAGATGCAGCCCGGCCTGCGGCCATATCCGCGCCCCGCTTCATCCGGCTGACCGCTAATATGAAAAAAGTTAGCCTATACTCGCGCCATCCACTGCGCCGGCAGCATTTTGCCCAAGGAGGCTGGAGAAAATGGGCAGAAGGGTAAGACGCGTGCACTACCAGTTAAATCCAGCAGAAGAGAAGCTCTCCTTCGAAGAGTTAAAAGCCATCTTGCGCGGCGCCGATGAACTGATTGCAACCGGGGGACGCAACCTGCTGGCCAAAATATTAAAAGGTTCCCGGGATAAAAAGCTGCTGGAGTTGGAACTGGATCAATGCCCCGTCTACGGCTATTACAAAAATCTTACCCTGGCTGACATTACCGCCCGCATCGATCGGGCCATCGTGGACGGCTACCTGGAAATCAAGTACAGCTACCGGCTGCCGGTGCTGGTCTTCACTGAAAAGGGATGGGAAATCGAAAAGGACACCTACGCCGATGAGCTGCTGGAGAAGTTAAAGGGTCTCTTGGACGGAATGGACTATTCCTTTGTAAAGGAACTGAAAGACCGGAACCGGGAAATGATCCTGCTGCTTCTCGAAAAAATCGAAGCCACCGGCGACCGGCGCTTCATCCCCCTGCTGCACGCCTGGGCCTTCATCGAATATAAAAAAGTCCGCAAGGCAATAAACCAGGTTATCAACAGCCTGAAAAGTAGCGGGTGACCTTTAATCTGTTTAATGCTTGAGCGCCTGCCATTGCGCTGCGAGTAAAAACATTATTAAACACCTTAAATGAAAATCCGGGCCAGTTCTACCGACAGCCCTTTAAAGTGGAAAGACTGCGCATGCTCCGGTTTACGGTAGGTAGCAGTGTTGGCAATGTCTTTGTCCTGGAAAAGGTAAACGGTTACCTCCCTGTTGGCCGGATTGACAATCCAGTATTCCGTGACGCCGCACGACATGTAGAGATCCAGTTTTTTTACCATGTCTTTGCTGCGTGTCCCTTCCGATAAAACTTCCACGACCAGGGTGGGCACACCCCTGTAATAGTCGCCGTCATCCAGCTTTTCCTCAAGGTCGCAGATCACCACGAGATCGGGCTGAACCACGTTGATATCCTTCTCATGCCTTCTCAGGGTAATGTCGTAAGGCGCCACCAGGGGCCGGCACTCTTTCTCCTGGAACCAGTTATGGAAAATAACTAGGAGCTCGGTTAAGACAAGCTGGTGCGCTGTTTTGGGCGAGGCGAGATAATATATTTCCCCGTCAATATATTCGTAGCGATCCTCGCTATTGCGGCTCAGCTCCAGAAACTCCTCGTACGTTGCCTTTCTGCCGCCGTACCACCCGTACTTTGTCAGGTTTTCAGATATTCTCTCCTCCCCCGCGCCGGCGCCCTCAACAGCCGTCAATTTCGCTATAACCATGCCGTTGCGGGTTATGATTATATCCTCCTTCGCCGCCAGCATGAGGTACTTGCCGAAGTTGTTTTGCACTTCCGTTGAACT
>JAAZHP010000066.1 GCA_012510625.1 Bacillota bacterium | reverse complement strand
TTCACCGCACACCAAGATTAATTCAAGACAAGCCCTCTAAAATCTGATAAGATTACTTAAACAGGATGCCGGAGAGGTAGATGGGGATGCCGGAAATTCTCGTTATTGAAGATGATCCTCATATCCTCGCCCTGCTCAGGGCCTGCCTGACGCGGGAAGGATATAATGTAATGACGGAAGAAAACGGCGTCAAAGGGCTTTCTCGCGCCCTGGAAGGAAAATTTGACCTGATTATCCTCGACCTCATGCTGCCCGATAAAGACGGTTTTGAAATCTGCCGCGAGCTCCTCGCTGCAGAAAATAACACCCCTATTCTCATACTTACTGCACGGGGTGACGAGATGGACAGGGTTCTTGGTCTCAAACTGGGCGCCGACGATTATGTGGTCAAGCCATTCAGTCCGCGTGAACTGGCGGCAAGGGTTGGAGCTATATTGCGCCGGATCAGCAAGGCCAAATCTTCAGATCGCCCCACGATAAAATTCCCCGGTATCGTGATCAACCCGGAGAGACGGCTGGTCACGGTAAACAAAAAGAGGCTCGCGTTGACTCCAAAAGAATTTGACTTGCTTTACCAGCTGGCCGCCCGCCCAGGCCGCGTCTATACCCGCGAAGAACTGATGGAACTCGTTTGGGGTTACGATTACACCGGCAGCAGCCGCACCGTCGACGAGCATATTAAAAATCTTCGCCAGAAACTGAGAGAGAGCGGCGCTGTGGATCAGTGCATCCACACGGTATGGGGCGTGGGTTATAAATTTGAGGGAAAAGAAAAAAAGCCATGAAAATACTCCCTCCGAAACGAATTTTTTCCCGGTTGATGATCAGCTACCTGCTGGTTACACTCGCAGTGCTGGGCGTGATCGCCATCATCTTTATCAACCTGATGCAAAAATATTTCTTCAGCGTCGAAGGCTTTCAACTGGAAAGCCAGGGTGAAAAAGCGGCCTCACTCCTGGTGCGGCCGCTCCTGGAAAAAGATTTGGCGGCGCTTTCCCGTCTGGCAGATACTATTGCTTTTTCGTACGATGTCTATCTCTGGGTAATCGACAACCGGGGCTCCGTTCTCACCATAGCCGGCGGTGATCCCGAGGAGCTGGGCCTGCAGGTTGAAATAACGGAGATCTCGCACGTGCTTGCTGGTAATTTCATTACCAAGCAAATTACCGGTCCCGATTACAACAGCCTCATCCATATGACCCCTGTTTATGAGAAAGCCGCTGACGCTCATTTCGACGTAGGCACAAGCGGTGGAGAGGAGAAGGGACCGGTCATCGGCGCCCTGGCCATATGCCGCCCTCTTGGCCCGGTGACCATGACTATCACCAGGCTCAAATGGCTTGTCTTCTATGCCGCCGGTGGGGCCACTGTACTGGCGCTATTTCTCGGCTATACGCTGTCGCGAAAAATAGCGCAGCCTCTGGAAGATATGAGCCTGGTCGCACTTGCCGTTTCCCGGGGCGATTACCAAAAACGGATTAATTACAGCTCCGGTGATGAACTTGGCCAGCTGGCTAACACTTTGAATTTTGCCATCGAGCAGGTCGGGGCAACCATTGAACAGCAGCACCGGCTGGTAAAGCTGCAGCGGGAATTTATCTCAGATATCTCCCATGAATTCAGGGCCCCCCTGACCTCACTGCAAGGTTTCCTTGAACTATTGAGAGACGGTAAATGTACACCCGAAGAAACAAAATATTACCTGGATATTATGTACAAGGATACCGTCTTTCTCGGACGGCTGGTCCAAGATCTGCTTGATTTGACCAAGCTCGAATCCCAGGGTATCACCCTTGAAAGAAGAAGATGCAACCCGGAGACAGTATTGCGCCATTCCCTAAAACATCTCTATCATACCGCCGCCTCAAAAGACATCACCATTTCCTTGCAGGTTGGCCCGGATGTGCCTGATATCTATGTGGATGAAATGCGGCTTCACCAGGTTCTGGTGAACCTCGTGGAAAATGCAATTCGCTGCAGCC
>JAAZHP010000005.1 GCA_012510625.1 Bacillota bacterium | reverse complement strand
TTATATATCTTCCCGCCCGGGCTTACCTGATCTGATCCAACAGGTAATTTTCAGCAGCGGCGATGTCGGGATCGCGCCCGTTGATTACATCTTCCACGGTCCACTCTACCATGATATGAGGCCGGAAGCCGATGCCTTCAATGGGACGGCCGTCATTACGCCGGAAATCTCCCGTAGAGTAGCGGGCGTATCCCCCGTTAAAGTTAAAACGCACCGGGTTTCCGCTGGAGCCCGCCGTGGAGCGTCCCACCAGCATGGCGCGGCGGGAGTCTTTCATGGCGGCTACGAAGTTCTCGGCGGTGCTCATCGTGAAAACATCTGTCAGCAGGACCACGTGGCCGGCATAATATTCACCCCGCGGGGCAACCCGGTAGCGGTACGTCCGCGTCCAGCCGCGCAGGGGCAGCGGCACGGTATAATATTCGGTTCCGTATGCAAAGGGTTCTTCGAAAAAGCGGCCGGCTATGCGGTCGGAATTGGCGGTGCTGCCGCCTCCGTTCAGCCTCAAATCAAGAATCAGCGCCGGCGCTTCCATGAGCGCATCGAGGGCCCGGTCAAATTCACCCACAAGATCTTTCCCTCGCGAACTAAAGGTGGGAATGTTAATATAGCCAATCCCCGAGTCGAGCATCTTTCCCTCGATTAGGGGCCCGGCGCCGCCCGGTGACGGAGCGCTGTTATGGGGGAGCTTCGCGGGAGCTCCCGTAAGCTGAACCCGGCGGCTATTTCTTCCAGCATCGAGGTAGGACAGCTCAATTGTTTCACCGGCTGCGACGGTCATCAGGCTGCCGTACCCTTTTTCTAACCGCTGCCTATCAGTGGAGCCGTAGATCTGCCATGGTTCAAGGGTAGCCAGATATTCTGCTACAGTCATGCCGTCCCGGCCGGTAATTACCGCGCCCCGTTCCAGCCCCGGCGCATGGATATCTTCCCGCACCCGGATTAATATGGCGCTCTCGCCGATCTTTCTGACTAAGCCCAGCATATATAATTCTTTCAGAGAAGGCGCAACCAGAGAGGTATGAGCGTCATTCAATTCTGCCAGCATGCTGCGGATCTCCTTGAAATAGGCCTCATCATCTACAGCGGCGGCAATCCGGGGAGCGTAGCGCTTTTCTAGTTCGTTCCAGTTAATCCCTTTCTCTTCAAAGTAAGGATAATGCAGTTCCAGCGCCCGGCACAGCCTGTTGAATTCGGCTGACCTGCCCAGGAAAGGAACAGGGATGGTGCCGGCCAGGTAAAGCTGGATTAAAACCAAAATGCCAATGGATAAGGCCAGGGTCAGGCTGCCCCATATTACCGCTCTCTTCCACTTACGGGCTTTGCCGGGGGGGCCCTTGATTGCGTAAAGTTTCTGAAAGGCAGTCAATGCGGCGAAAAGGAAACCGGCAAGAAGTCCTCCTATTAATGTAAATATGCTCCAGCCAGTATTTAGCGGACCGAAACAGATCACTCCGCCCAGGGCCGAACCCGCTACAAACTGAAGGATTATGCAGAGTGCCGCTTTGGCTGCTGCCGGGGGATTTCTCCGGGCCCAATCTCTTACTGTTAAACTCTCCTTTTGCGCTGTCATCTTGCACTTCCTTTCCACAACGTGCGTCAATTCCCTTCATGCCCCCGTCACAGTTGGCAAACAACTTATACTATTTACGATATTATACCGAAAATTGCCTTTTAGTGGTAGGTCACGCGAGTAAAAGGAGAGAGACAGGGAGACCTCC
>JAAZHP010000065.1 GCA_012510625.1 Bacillota bacterium | reverse complement strand
CAGAGGCGTTTTCTGCTGCTGCTAATCCTGGGCTGCATCCCCACAGCCCTGATCGGCTTTTTTTTAGGCGATTTCATTGAGTCTATTTTTCACTCCCTTCTTTTGACCGGCGCCGCCCTCATCGTTACCGGCGGCATCCTGAAGCTGCTCACTCTGCTGCCGGAGGGTTCGAAAGATGTTACCGCCATGCGCCCGATTGACGCCCTCTGGATCGGCCTCCTCCAGGGCATCGCCGTGATCCCGGGAATCTCCCGCTCCGGTTCGACCATTACCGCCGCCCTCTGGCGGGGTCTGGAACGGGCTACCGCGGTGCGCTACTCTTTCATGCTGGCCGCCCCGGTTATCTTGGGCGCCACTCTTCTCGAAATCAAGGAGATGTTTTCGGCGGGAATCGAAAAAACGCTGCTGCTTGACTATGCCGCAGGGACTGTCACGGCATTTATCTGCGGTGTCCTGGCGATCCGGCTGTTTATCCGCCTCCTGCAGCAGCAGAAGTTTCATTATTTTGCGTACTACTGCTGGGCACTCGGGGCGGCGGCTATTACTGCCTATTATTTTTACTAGAATACTGGTTAATTCTTCCGTATACTCCTCTGGATTTGCTCCGGTTTGCAGAATGGAGTATAATAGAGCCTGGAAGGGAATATCTGGGAAGGGATGGTGAACAGGCGATGGCACGCCGCCGGAAGGGCCTGCGCGAAGAGATCGGCACGCAGATAAAAGGAATCTTAATCATTGCGCTGGCGGTCTTCTGCTATGCCGGGGTGATCTATGGCGGGCAGGCCGGCGAACTGGGCGAGTTTGTTCACAACCTCTTCCGGATAATTGCCGGCGATACAGCGGTTGTGATCCCTTTCCTCATCGGCATTCTCGGCTTGCGGATCATGCTTCCCGAGCAGACATACAATCTTAAATCCCGGCTCATCGGCATCCTCATCCTGCTGCTGCTTTTTACCATTTGGGCTCACTTCAGGCTCATGCTTGAACAGATTGATGCCTTTACCGGGCAGAATTTTTATTGGGCCAGCCTGCAAATGGGCCTGCAAAAAATGGGGGGCGGCCTGCTCGGAGCCGCCTTTGCGGTAATGCTCTTTTTCTGCTTCAAAGAGATCGGCAGCTATATTGTCATCACCGCAGCTGCGTTGGTAGCCTTACTGCTCGTCATGAACGTAACCGTGACCCAGATCTTCAGGCAGCTGGGTAAGTTTTTTGTCTGGCTGGGAACCCTGTTAAAGCGCTTCGGCGCATACTTGAAAGAGATCTACACGGTTTTAATGAGCGCATCGGAAGAAGAGCTGCCGCCGCGGGAAAAAAAAATAACCGGCGGCGAAAAGAGCAGTCCGGCGCTTGCAGGGCCGGCCACAAATTTTTCCGGTGATGACAGAAGGGAGGAAGAACAGGTAAAGGCGCAGAATGCGCCCGAACCTTTCTACCAAAAAGAGCGGCGCCTGGCCCTGGTGGAACCTCCGGATAACGACGAACCGCCCTCTCCCTACCAAAAAAGGTTTCGCCTGCCAAGCTTCTATACACCGCCGTCTCTGGATCTGCTCGCCCGGCCCAGCCGCCTCGGCGAGCAGCAGCAGAACAAGGGGATCCGGGAGCGGGCCCGGCTGCTGGAAAGCACGCTGGAAAGCTTTGGCGTAAAAGCAAGGGTGATCCACGTTCAATCCGGCCCCACGGTAACCCGCTTTGAGGTGCAGCCGGAGGCGGGAGTGAAAGTCAGCCGCATCGTCAGCCTCTCCGATGATATCGCCCTGAACCTGGCGGCGCCGCTGGTGCGCATAGAGGCGCCCATCCCCGGCAAAGCGGCCCTGGGGATCGAGGTGCCCAACAAGATCATCGCCCTTGTTTATCTGCGCGAAGTGCTCGAAGATCCGGGCTTTTTGAACAGCGCTTCTCCCCTGACCATCGGTTTGGGCAAAGATATAACCGGAGTCCCGGTGATCGCCGATTTGACCAGGATGCCGCACCTTTTAATTGCGGGAGCTACCGGTTCGGGAAAAAGCGTCTGTTTAAACGCCATCATCATCAGCATCCTCTTCAAGGCGAAACCGGAGCAGGTCCGTTTCCTGATGATCGATCCCAAGGTGGTTGAACTGAGCGCCTACAACGGCATCGCCCACCTGCTCATGCCTGTGGTCACAGAACCGAAAAAAGCTTCGCTGGCCCTGCGCAACATGGTAAAAGAGATGAACCGCCGTTACGAAATTTTTGCCCGCGAGGAGGTCCGTGATATCTCCGCCTACAACGAGCGTCTCGCCGCCGGAGGCTGCGAAGGAGAGCCGCTGCCTTATTACGTGGTGATCATAGACGAGCTCGCCGATCTCATGCTTGTCGCCCCGGGCGAAGTGGAAGATTCTATTGCCCGCCTGGCACAGATGTCCAGAGCAGCGGGGATACACCTGATCATCGCCACACAGCGTCCCTCGGTTGATGTTCTTACCGGGGTAATCAAGGCCAACATTACCTCGCGGGTCGCTTTTACTGTTTCTTCACAGGTTGATTCGCGGACGATCCTGGATATGGCCGGAGCGGAAAAACTTCTCGGTCGGGGAGATATGCTCTTCCATCCCGTAGGAGCGGTAAAACCAATTCGTGTCCAGGGAGCTTATATCAGTGAACGCGAAATTAAGCGAATAACCGATTTTATCAAGGAGCAGGGGCGGGCTGAATATGAGCTGGATCTCGATACACTGGAGGCCGGTGATGAAGAACTTTACGAGCCCGATGAACTTTTCCCCGATGCGGTTGAGCTGGTCGTGCGGACAGGCCAGGCTTCCATTTCGCTGCTGCAGCGACGCTTTCGCATCGGCTATACCCGCGCGGCCCGTTTAATGGACGACCTGGAACGCCGGGGTATCGTTGGAGAATACGAAGGAAGCAAACCGCGAGAGGTCATTGTCACCCCGGAGCAGGCTGCCAGGCTCTACGAAGAATTCAAGAAGACCAATCCATAAGCTTAAATCTCTGGATCACAGAACTTTGAGAAGGGGGTATCTGCCGTGAATGAACTGGGTGAGTTTTTAAAGAAAGCTCGCCGGGATAATAGTCTCTCTCTAAGAGAGATCAGCGAGCTGACCAAGATTCAGGTGCACTACCTGGAGGCGCTGGAAGAGGGCGATTTCGGAAAGTTCCCCGGGGAGGTTTATTTAAAGGGAGCGCTGAGGAATTATGCCGAAGCCGTGGGCCTTGATCCGGAAACGGTTCTGGAACAATATCGCAGCCTGGCAGGCGAGCCGCCGGCTGAAGAACCGGTAGAACCTGTGAAAAAAACCCCTTCGCGGCCGCATACTCTCCCGGGAGAGAGGAGCCCTTCTTTTATCTATGGATTGATTGTCATCCTGCTGCTTCTGGCGGCGGGCAGTTACTGGTTTGTAAAGAATTATCAAAAAGACGGTCTCCCCCTAGAACCGGGTCCTTCCGGGAACCAGGAGGAACCCGCAGCTCCAGAAACTCCGGGATCATCCGGCGAGGAGACTCCCGGCCAAGAGGAAACGGCGCCCAACGAAACGGAAGTGGAAATAAGGGTATCTGCGCAGGAATCTACTGAGCGCGAGACGGTCTTCTACGTCAACAATGCAGAGCAACTGGAGCTGGAGCTGTTATGCAGCGAACGATGCTGGATTGACATGCAGGTTGACGGCAAAGAGCAATTTCCGCAGCGTAACCTCCAAAAGGGTGAGGAGATTACAGCCGGCGCATCCGAGAAGATCTGGATTCGCCTGGGCAACCCCCGGGGGGTCAAGCTGACCCTGAACGGCATTGATGTGGCAGAGGTGAGCCGGCAAAAAAATCCGCACAACTATCTATTTGTCCTCAAGAATTAACCGGGAGTTGACAGGAGCGCCTTGATTACGTTAAAAGCAGCGAAGGGGCAGCAGGGCAAGATGAGAAGCCGTAAAATTGCCGCAGTGTCCCTGGGATGCGCCAAGAACCGTATCGACACTGAAGAGTTTCTCGGCCTTCTGGAGAGAAGCGGCTATCTCATCACCGGCGATCCGGCAGAAGCGGATGCAATCATAATTAATACCTGCGCCTTTATAGAAGAAGCGCAGCAGGAGTCGATTAATACGATTTTAGAACTGGCCGGAGATATCCATAACCGGAGAGCGCTGCTTATTGCCGCTGGATGCCTGGCCCAGCGCTTCGGCGGAAAGCTGCTGGACGAAATCCCCGAGCTGAAAGGCGTCATCGGAGTGCACAGCTATGCAAAGCTGCCTCTCTTGCTGGAGAGATGCTTTGCCGGTAGAAAAGAGCTGCTCCTGCTGCCGCCTCCGGATCATTACCGCAGCCCGGGGCCTCGCCTTTTAACCAGGCCGCCGCACAGCGCCTATGTTAAAATTTCCGAAGGCTGCAGCAACCGCTGCCGTTATTGCCTTATTCCTTCCCTGCGCGGTCCCCTGCGCAGCCGTCCTTCCTCAGATATCATCGGTGAAATCAAGCAGCTCATCGACGGCGGCGCCCGCGAAATTAACCTCATTGCCCAAGATACCACCGCCTACGGCGCCGACCGCGGCGCTGCAGACGGCCTCAGCGAGCTAATCAGCCAGATTCTTCTGGCCATCCCTGATTTTTTCTGGCTCCGGATCCTCTATGCCCACCCGGCCAGGATAAGCGACAGCCTGATTGATCTTATCGCCCGAGAAAAACGGCTCTGCAAATATCTCGACCTGCCGCTGCAGCATGTAAACAGCGGCCTGCTGCAGAGCATGGGCAGGGGCTATAGCCGCGAGGATATAGTGAATCTGGTGGAAAAATTGCGGCGGCGGATCCCCGGCGTGACCCTGCGCACCACCTACCTGGCAGGCTATCCCGGGGAGACGGCGGCGCGTTTCCGTGAGCTCTGTTCATTTTTAAAACAGGAGCCCTTTGAAAGAGTGGGCGTATTTGCCTACTCCCGCCAGCCGGGAACGGCGGCTTCAGCTCTGGACCGGCAGGTTCCGCGCCGGGTTGCCGCAAAGAGGCGCCACAAACTGCTCCGGATTCAGCAGAAGATTGCCTTACAATTCAACGGTCGCCTTGTGGGCAAAAGTTTCACCGTGCTCGTGGAAGGCCTCGCCCGGAATGGCGGTGTACTATACTACGGCCGCACATCATCCCAGGCGCCCGAAGTTGACGGATTGGTCTTCTTTCGTTCTTCACGCTCTCTACGGCGAGGCAGCCTGGTTAATGTACTTGTGACCGCAGTTTCACCATACGACCTCTTCGGTAAAGCCCTCGGCACTCCGGAAGGCCCGGCCACATAAAGAAGAAAGAGGAAGCTATCTTCCGCCTTGCAGTGTATTGCCCCTTGCATGCTTCTCTGTTATAATTTATTTACGTTATGTAAACTTGTTACGTAAACTATCAAAGGAGCGGTTGGCTTGCCCGAATTACGCTGGTCCAAAGTCTTGTTTATCGCTCTGCTGGCGCTGGTTCTATTTTTCGGAACAAATTACTTCTACCGGCGCTATTTTGAGCAGGAGCCTTTTCTTGATGATCTCTGCCGCCTCGAAGGAGTAGCCGGCGCCGAAATCGTCGCTGAAAGAGAAGGCGATATTCTGATCATCACACCGGAAGATTCTTACCAGGGACGGCTGCAATCGCTGGTTACCGCTGTGGAGAAAGAGATTTCCAGGCGTTACCGCAAACCGCTCTCAATTGAAATAAAGGATCGGCGTACTCCCAGGCTCGAACTCTTCGCCGCCGCGGTGAGCCCCGACCTATTCGAAGCTGCCAGGTCGGGCCGCTATCGTGCCGCAGCGGATCGCATCGCGAAGAGAGCCGACGAGCACGGCCTTGCCGGGCAACTCTTCACCGTTGACTCGCGTTACCTTTACCTGCAGGCACGTGATGAGACCGGCTATCTCTACCTCATTGTGCCGCTGCCGTTATCGCCGGAAGGGGAAGGAGGTTCCGGCAATGCGTGAGCTGTTTGCCGGAGTGGGAGCCGCCGCAGTGGTGATCCTGCTCTACTACCAGAGCAACCTCATTCCGCTGCTCATTCTGGCGGGCGTCCTCCTGCTTCTATTTAATTTTTCCGGAATCAAGACAATGCGCTTAACCGCTGTCGGGAAAAGGGCCCATGGCAAGCAGATCAGTTTCAATGAAATCGGAGGCCAGGAGACGGCCAAGAAAGAGCTCCTGGAGGCGCTGGATTTTGTGATGAAGCCTCACGAGGTCAAGCACATGGGGATCCGGCCGCTTAAAGGAGTAATGCTGGTTGGCCCCCCGGGAACAGGCAAGACACTCCTGGCAAAGGCGGCGGCCGGCTATACCGGTTCTTCTTTTCTCAGCGTGGCCGGAAGCGAATTTATTGAAGTATACGCCGGGGTGGGAGCGCAGCGGGTGCGCCAGCTTTTCAATCAGTGCCGGCAAAAGGCCAAAAATGAAGGGCGGAATAGCGCAATCCTTTTTATCGATGAGATCGATATTCTCGGTGGTCAGCGCGGCCGGCACAGCAGCCATCTTGAATATGACCAGACCCTGAACCAGCTCCTCGTCGAAATGGACGGCCTGAACGGGAACGACGGCCTGAATATCCTGGTCATCGGAGCCACCAACCGCCCTGAAGCGCTTGATACGGCGCTGCTCCGTCCGGGGCGTTTTGACCGGGTGGTCCAGGTAGATCTGCCCGACCTGGAGGGACGGGAGCAGATCCTGGAGCTCCACCTGCATAACAAGCCGGTGGAAGATAATATTTCATTGGAGAAGATAGCCCGCGAGACTTTTGGCTTCTCCGGGGCGCACCTGGAAAGTCTGGCCAATGAGGCCGCCATCCTGGCAATGCGCGAAGGGAGGCGCCGCATCGGAGAAAAGCATCTTCTCGAGGCCATTGACAAGGTAATTATGGGGGAGAAGCTGGAGCGCAAGCCCGGAAAAGAGGAAATGTGGCGCATTGCCGTCCATGAAACCGGCCATGCCCTGGTCAGCGAGGAGCTAAAACCCGGTTCCGTCTCTCAGGTAACAATCACGCCTCGCGGCAAGGCGCTGGGCTATGTGCGCCACCAGCCGGAGCGGGATTACTATATCTATACCGCGGATCATCTGGAAAAACAGATAGCCGTATTGCTCGGGGGAACGGGCAGCGAAAAGCTGGTCCTGGGCAACCGCAGCACCGGTTCACTGAACGATTTCAAACAGGCGGTTGAGCTGGCCAAAAAGATCATTGCCGCCGGGCTCTCCAGTCTCGGTGTAGTCAGCATCGATGACCTGCCCGTGGGGCTGCTGCACCGCACCATTCAGCAGATTATCGCCGTGCAGGAGAAGCGGGTCGCAGATCTGCTGGCGTCCAGGGTGGATCTGATTAAAGAGATTGCCAGGATCATTATAGAAAAAGAGAAAATCAGCGGGGATACCCTGCGCCGCCATATCTTTTCGTCAACCGGCCAAGCCTGCTGAGAGCATGTTATAATAAGGCAAAAACGATGGTGATGCGCGTGCAGGTAGACCTGATCTGTATTGGCAGTGAACTTCTTACGGGCCTGGTAGAGAACACCAATGCCGGTTACATCTCGCGGCGCCTCTGGTCGTGCGGCATCCCGGTGCGGGAGCAGCGCGTGGTTCCCGACAGCATTCCCCATATTGCGGGGACCTTAAGAGAATCTTTGCGTTGCAGCGAAGTGGCGATCTGCATCGGGGGGCTCGGCCCGACAGACGATGATCTCACCAGGGAGGCGGTTTCGGAGCTGCTGGAGCGCCCTCTATGCCTGGACCGGGAATGGTTGCTGCACCTGGAGCAGATTTTTGCTCATCGCGGGCGGCCGATGCCGCCGGCAAACCGCAAACAGGCCCTTGTCATTGCCGGAAGCCGCCTGGTGAACAATCCCCGTGGGACCGCTCCCGGAGCAATCATCCCGGCCGGGGAGCAGCGCTGGATCATTCTCCTTCCCGGCCCCCCGGCAGAGATGGTTCCCATGTTTGAAGAAGAAATTCTTCCCTTCCTGGAGGCCCGGTGTGCGAAGGCGAAATGGCGGACTAAGCTGGTCCGGACTGCCGGCTGCGGCGAATCGGAGCTCGAAGATCGGATCAAGAAGACCGTCCTGCCTGACGGACTGTCGCTTTCTTATGTTGCCAGTGGCGGGGAGGTGCTTCTGCAGCTGAAAAGCTGCGGTGAAGCTGCGTCGGAGCTGCTGGAGAGAGCTGCGGCGCGCCTTCGCGGGGATCTGGGCCAATATATCTACGGTGAAGGGGAGGAGACTCTTGCCGGCGCCGTGGCCGCGCTATTTACTGAACGGCGCCTCACCCTGGCGCTGGCCGAATCCTGCAGCGGCGGGCTGCTGGCTGACAGGCTCACGGACATCCCGGGAAGTTCCCACTTCTTCAAGGGATCGCTGGTAGCTTACAGCAACGAGGCTAAACAAGAGCTCCTGGGCATCGAAGCCGGGCTTCTGGAGCGTGAAGGGGCGGTCAGCGAGGCTGTGGCCCTGTCCATGGCCCGCAGCGCCCGGAAAAAATTCAACGCCTCCATGGGCGCCGCCATAACCGGGATCGCCGGTCCTGAAAGCGACCTTTCGGGAAAACCGGTGGGCTTAGTCTTTATTGCTGCCGCCGGGCCATCCGGAGAGCGATGCCGCCGCCTAAAACTGCCCGGCAGCCGCCGGGCTGTCAAGGAGAGAGCGGTGCAGGCTCTCCTGACCATGCTCTGGAGGATGATGCACGCTGAAGAGCAATAAGAATAGAGAAATGCTGCTAGTTTTCTTATCGGCGCTGGCCGGTCTCTTTATTGCGGTCATCCTCTTCAGCGAGACTAGCTTCAAGCTAAAAGCGTTTGAATTTTCCGCATCCCTGTTTCCTTCTCTAAGCGGCGAGACAGTAGTTGTATTCCCGCCCCTGGGCAAACTGCGGGCCGCAACTCACCTGGCTCCTTTTCTCCTGGAGATTACCCTGAAAAATGTGGACCTCGATATCCTTTCCGCATCGCTTCAGGAGCTATCCGCTTTGCAGGATATATCCTTTCTGCAGAGAGAGCTGAAGGAAAAGCTCTTTTTCTTTACAGCCCGCCAGGCGGCCGCCTCTTTCATATGCAGCGCGCTGATCACTCTTATACTCTTGCGCCGGGGCAGCCGGCAGATCCGCAGGGCTTTAATCTGCGGTCTACTTTCCGTACTTCTGCTGGGGCTGCTGCTCGGAGGCACCCTTATATACCCCTATAATACCGGCGCCTTTGCCAATCCCCGCTTTGAAGGAGCCCTGGCGGCGGCACCCTGGATTGTCAGTATCGCAGAAAGGGCGCTCGAAACCGCAGCTATCATGAGCGAACAATTCGAGCTAATGGCCTTGAACCTGGAGGATGTTTCCAACCGGCTGCAGTTGATCCGGCCGGTTTCCGACAGCAGTGAGATCCGGGTGCTGCATGTATCCGATATTCACAACAATCCCGCTGCTTTTAACCTCATCGAGAAAGTAACCGCCAGTTTTCAAATAGATCTGGTCATTGATACCGGTGATCTGACCGATTACGGCTCTGAACTGGAGGCCGAGCTGGCTGCACGCATGGCCCGGCTGCCTGTACCATATCTTTTTATACCGGGTAATCATGACAGCCCACAGATAATCGAGCTGCTCCGCCGCGAAGGCGCGATTATTATAAGCCCGGAACCGGTGGAGATTGGCGGCCTGCGCGTTGCCGGCCTGGCCGATCCTGCGGCTGAAAACCATTCTGCGGAGGTAGCCGAAAAAAGCGCCATGTATGAAATTTGCCTGGAGGAAAAAAAAGTGCTTGCCGGCGAGGGCAATCCTCCTGATATATTTGCTGTCCACAATCCCTTCATGGCGGAGCTTTTCCGGGGAGATCTGCCGCTCATTCTCAGCGGACATACTCACCGCGCCGGGATCATCTTCGACGAAGAGAGCGGCACTGTTTTTGTCAATGCCGGGACCACAGGCGCCGCCGGAGTCCGCGGTCTCCTGGCGCCGCGAGATAATCCTTACAGCGCGGCCATTCTTTACTTTAATCCCCATCTGGACCCCGGTTTTAAATTGACCGGCGCTGACCTGATCAGCATCGATCAGTTTCAGGATTCTTTTACCCTACAGCGTTTTTATAACCGCCAGGCCGAAAGTTGACGCGCCTTCAGTCCTCGCTCAAAAAGGATTTTACCGGCAGAATCACAAATATGTAGATAGATAATTATAAAATTCTCTGTCCCGCTATGAAAGGAGATCGCCTGATAATGCGGCTCTTTATCGCCATCGATCCTTCGGCAGAGCAAAAAACGAGCCTGCAGTCGCTCCTGCGGCGCCTGTCAGGCTCTCTTGACGGAGTGACTTGGGTCCGCCCTGAAGGGCTTCATCTTACCTTGAAATTTCTTGGCGAGCAGGAGGAAGGTATCTTGCCGGATATTATTGCCTCAATGGATAAGGCTGCTGCATCAATGGCCCCCTTCAACCTGCAGTTTGGCGGGGCCGGTGTGTTTCCTTCACCGCGGCGGGCCCGGGTAATCTGGTCTGGAATCCGCGCCGGAGCGGAAGAAGTATCATATTTGGCTTCTTTGCTCGAAAAAGCCCTGGCAGAAAAAGGTTTTCCTGTTGAAAAGCGCTCTTTTATTCCTCACCTCACCCTGGGACGGCTGCGCCGGCCTCAACCCGGGGAAAGGATAGAACGCCTGCTCGACGAGGAGTCCTCTTTTGCCACGGAGCCGGCGAAGGTTCGTTCGATGCGCCTCTATGAAAGTCATCTATCCAGCCGCGGAGCGCGCTATACAATAGTAAAAGAGATATTATTTGGGAAAAATAGAGGAAAATAACCATGGAAAACGAATAACAAAAACAACAGCCAAACCCATTGAAAGGGGTTATCAGAATGGACAAAGAGAAGGCTCTGGAGGCGGCTTTGCTGCATATTGAAAAACAATTTGGCAAAGGCTCGGTCATGAAATTGGGCCAGCACGTGACTTCAGAAATTGCCGTAATTCCTACCGGTTGTCTCTCACTTGACCTGGCCCTGGGCATCGGCGGACTGCCGAGAGGCCGCATTGTCGAAATTTTCGGACCCGAATCATCCGGAAAGACAACCGTGGGGCTGCATGTTATCGCCGAAGCTCAAAAGCGGGGCGGCTACTGCGCCTTTATCGACGCCGAACACGCTCTCGATGCCGGCTATGCGGCCAACCTGGGAGTAAACATCGACGAATTGCTCGTTTCCCAGCCGGACACCGGGGAGCAAGCCCTGGAAATTGCCGAAGCGCTTGTGCGCAGCGGGGCCATAGATGTACTGGTAATCGACTCCGTTGCCGCGCTGGTGCCGCGAGCAGAAATCGAGGGTGAAATGGGGGACGCTCATGTGGGGCTGCAGGCCCGGCTGATGTCACAGGCGCTGCGCAAACTATCCGGAGCGATTAGCAAATCGCAGACCGTTTCCATTTTTATCAATCAGATTCGCGAAAAGGTGGGGATTATCTTCGGCAATCCCGAGGTTACTCCCGGAGGAAGGGCGCTGAAATTTTACTCCTCGGTGCGCCTTGATGTACGGCGGGTGGAGGCGATCAAGCAGAACGACGAAATCATCGGCAACCGGACCAGGGTCAAAGTGGTCAAGAACAAAGTGGCCCCGCCTTTCAAGATAGCCGACTTTGACATCCTTTACGGTCAGGGCATTTCCGCCGAGGGCGCGTTGATCGACATGGGAACAGAACTGAAAATACTGCAGAAAAGCGGGGCCTGGTATTCCTATAATAATGAACGCCTGGGCCAGGGCCGGGAAAATGTGCGCGTATTTTTAAAAGAGCATCCCGATTTGACTGCAGAAATAGAGCAGAAGATTCGTGAATATTACGGGCTGCCCAAAATTGAGCTTGCCGCCGCAAAAAACGGACCTGCGGAAAGCCGGGGGGACTGATCATCTTTGCCTGATGAAGCTGCGCTGAAAAAAGCGCGTTCCCGCCTGCTGCGCCTGCTTAGCTACCGCGGGAGAAGCAGGCGGGAAGCGGAAGAATACCTGCAGCGGAAAGGTTTTGACAGCGCTGTGATCTCCGCTGTCCTTGCGGAGATGGAACAATGGCGCTATATCGATGACCGCCGCTTTACCGAGGAATTCATCGCAAATTGCCAGCGCCGGGGCTGGGGCCCTCTGCGGGCGCGCTTTGCCCTGCTGTCAAAAGGGATTTCACGGGAGACAGTAGAGGAGGGTATTGCACTCTATTACAGCCCGGAAAAGGAGAGAACCCTGGCTCACAAGGTGTTTTCCAAGAGAAATCCTTACGGCGCCGATGAGCCGGACAGAGGCTGGATCCGCCGGCAAGCTGCATTCTTGCAGCGCCGCGGATTTCACGACCAGGTGATCCGCCAAGTCTTGCAAGAGCACGGTCATTTTTGGGCGGTTGATTAGTTCCGGCTGCTGCTCAGCCGTTCTCTCCCTTGACATAATTTTGGGTTAAGGTTAAAATAAATTCATAGTGATATGCCCATAAAGGGCACTTTATTATAGATTATTTCTCAGTTCCGGTTTAAAAGAGAAGATTTTAGGTG
>JAAZHP010000064.1 GCA_012510625.1 Bacillota bacterium | reverse complement strand
GAACATGTTCAGTCCGGCGGGACAGGCGAAGAGCATGGTGCCGATTTCCCGTCCCCGGTAATGGGCGGTTAACTTTTCAGCCACCCTTTCCACCACGTCGAAGAGGCCCATGCGGAAGTACATCTCTCCGCAGCAGAGTTGGAAGTCGCCGGAGATGACCACCCCATCCATGTAGGGAGCACGCAGGAGGTGGGGGAGGGTGAGGGCGTTGCAGCCGGGGTAGAGGACCAGCTGCCCCTCGGGCGGGGTCTTTTCCCACTTGCGCAGGAGCTCCCGCTCCCATTGTGCCATGGCCTTTACCAGGTCGGTGCGAAAGTTGGGAACGGACGCCGGCATAAGGTAGGAAGCCCGCACCGGCAGGCCTCGCTCGCGGTAGCGGCGGTGCCAGGCGCCGGTGATAAGTTCATAGGGATGGCAGTCGTTGGGGCAGAAGATGTTGCAGGCATAGCAGCTTATGCATTTTTTGTGTACTACACGGGTCGGTTCCCCCGCCCGGAGGCGCTTCATCTCATTGACGGCTTCCTCCCGACCCAGGTTAAGGTAGCGGCATCGGTAAAGGCAATCGCCGCACAGGTCACAGTCTTCGTAGCGGAAGAAGTCTCGTTCGCTCTTTTCAGACACTGTAATCCCCCTCTTAGAATTTACCGGCTCACACACGGTCACTTTCGCCGGTGCCGTTAACCGGGCCGACGACGCCGTCAGGCGCCGTTCCTGTCACGCTGTGATCCCTAAGCCCGAGTCTTCGCCTGCGCTTTGCATCGTAAGCCGCCGCCGCCCTTTTGAAGGTAAGGGAGACAAGGCTTCGCACGGCCTTGTTTTGCACGAGGAGACTGTGATAGAGGGCGGCCAGGGCGCGCGTGCGCCGGCGGTCTCCTGCCGGCAGGTCCGGCAATGGAGTTAGTTCGGGCGGAATGTATGCGGGCTGGAAAGGCCTGCGGTAGGAGGGAAAGGCGGCGTATTTCAACAGGTGGTTGCTGATCAGAGCCGCCATGTCCCAGGCCCGGCGTTCGTGGCGGCGCAGCGGCTCTCCGCCTGCGGCCATCTCCACAAGTTCCACGGGATGGTAGAAAGGCATGGTGGAGCCCGCAAACTCCTTGATCAGAGAGAGGATGAAGAGGCAGGCGGGGCAGTAGATCACCGCGGCATCGGCTCCCGTGTCTTCAAGCTCTTTCAAACGGCGGTAGCCCGAGGAGATGATATCCATGATTCGGAATCGCGCCGCGGCGGCCCCAAAGCCGCAGCACAGGGCGCGCTCGCGGGCATGGCGCGGTTCCACGATCCTGCACCCGGTGCGCCGTATGATTTCCCGGTTAACCTCTTGCAGCCGCCCTTCCTGCATCTTGGAGAGGCAGTTGTCGTGCACTGTCACCGTCATGCCCAAATCCCTGGTGAGGGCGATCTTTTCATCCTGCAGCCTGCGCAGCAGCCATACATCCAAGGCTTCCACCTCGAAATTAAACTTGGCCCCGAAGCGGCGGGGGAGAATCTCGGAGAGCACCATTCCCTCCGCGCTCATGGAGCATATCACCTTTTTGATGCCCATCTCCGAGAAGAGGCGTTCCAGGCGGCGGGCTATTTGCTCCACCATGTCAAAGCGGCCTGTTTTGTAGATGTCCCCGGCGCAGCCGAAGAGGGCTTCCGAGCCCACAAGCTTCGGCAGGCCTTCCAGCACCTTTGCCTTGAGGATATAGGGAACCGCGCTGGTGTAGAATCCGGTGAGGCAGATTTCTTCGCAGGGGGAGAAATCGTCCCAGGCGCCCAGCAGGGCCAGTTCATCCGGGGGCATAATCGCCTTTAATGAAGACCAAATATTGCAGGGTTCCGACGGCATGACCAGCCTGGCCGTGGCGGGGAGCCCCTTCTCGTTTCGCACGCTCCAGCGTTCCAGGACAAGCTCGTAAGGATCGGCGCCATTGGGGCAGGCGGCGTCGCAGGTGTGGCAGGTATTGCAGACCTCCAGGGCGAGCGAGACCCCCTGCTCAATGAGGTTGTTGATCTCCTGCTTGGCCTTTTCTTGTGGCAGTTCCAGGTAGGGGCACGCGGCAAAGCAGTTGCCGCAGCGGTTGCAAAGATCTTCACGGAAGAAGCGGAATGTGTCAGCGGTCATACAGGATGCCTCCAACATTCTTTATACGCCTGGCGGACTTCACGGCTGCGCGGCGGGATGTGCAGCATCATCTTGCAGGCTGTTCCGAGTGCCCGATGGCTCAGCGAGGGGGAACTACAGGTATCTCCGGGATGCGGTACCTTTTTCTCGAGAGGGTGAGGGGCGCCTGTTGCCGCAGCACGCCCGCCAGGAAGGCGGACGCCCGCCATCTCATAGGGTGCCCGGGCCTTTCGCCTATGGCCATAGAAAGCAGCTCCAGCAGGTGATAAACAGGGGCGCCTATGGGGAAGAGCAGGCGGCCGACAGAGAGCATCTGCAGGCAGCCGGCGCAGTAGCCGACGGTGTAATCGGCCCCGGTGCCGCGCGCCTGCAGCAGGCTTTTCAACGTAGCCCGGGTAATGTCCGCGATGTGATAGCCGGAATCGGGCGGGAACCCTCCGGCAATGCCGCAGCACAGCGCGTGCCGGCGCCGCTTCTTCTGCTCCACCACATCCAGGCCGATGAGCTCCAGGATGCGGCGGGGGACGTCCATGTATTCGTCTCCCAACTGCTTGCCGTAGCAGGACTCCTGGATGGTGGCGGTGCCGTGGAGCCTGTTGGTGACTGTCAGTTCGCCGGATTCCAGCTTGCCGAGGATTACCGGCAGGTAGGGCCGCACCTCGAAATCGAAGTCGACGCCATAGGCGGGGAGCACATTCATGAACATGTTGCAGCCTGCGGTGCACAGGAGGTTCACCCTTTTTACTTTCAGGGTCTTGAAGTATCTCTCCAGGCGGCGGGCCACCTTCTGCACCTCTTCCAGGAGACCCATGCGGTAGTAAGTCTCACCACAGCAGTAGTCCAGGGTGCCGCGAATCTCCATCCCCTCCAGGGCCCTGGTGCGGGTGATAAAGGGAGCGGTGATGATGTTGCAGCCGGGATAGAGGATCTCTTCGCAAGGGGAGTGGTCTGCCCAGGAGCGGATGAGCTCGCGCTCCTCCGCGGGCATCCTGGACACCACGTAGGATCGAAAGTTCATCATCTCATGGGGAGAGTAGTACCGCGCGCGGATGGGCAGCCCCTTGCGCCGGTACTGCTCGTGCCAGCGCTGCAGCACCAGTTCCGTGGGGTTGCAGCTCTCGGGGCAGATGTGGTCGCAAGCGAAGCAGCTGGTGCACTTGCGCAGCACGTGCTTTGTGGCCTCCCCGGCGATAAGCCGCCGGATTTCCTCCCTTGCCCTCTTTGCCGGCAGGTTCATCACCGGGCATTCGCTGAAACATAAGCCGCAGCGCGTGCATGCTTCAGCGTTAAACTGTTTCGCCGGTTTAAGCGATTCCATCAGGACCTCCCAGGATCTGGCGTGAATTCTGCGGTCATTCTGCATCGTGGTTTACCGGTGTTGCATCGAATACGGGGCGCAGGGGCGAGCCCCGCCCATGTTCTTTAAGTATAGGGATCTGTTTTCTTCTGATGAAAATATTATAATTTTCTGTCATGGGTGTCAAGCGCATATTATCCGAAAGTGGCCAGGGTTGCCGGCATCGCCCGGATAAATTAACATAGAATTCCCGCCTCGGATGGCTTGCCTCTTTTGTGCGGATGCGTAAAGAGTACCGGCCGGGTCTATTTACAGGGCGAGCGGGGTTGCTCCCCGGTAACGCTTGTTGTATTGTAGGGTAGAAGAGGATGCTATATTGCATTTAACTGCATACCGAGGTGAAGCAAAATGAGCAAAACGGGGCAGATGTCCGATACAGAGAAACAAAGAGGAAAGCAGGCCACCATCACCATTCCCATATCCGGGATGAACTGTGCGGCCTGCTCCGCAAGAGTAGAAAAGGGTTTGCTTTCACACCCCGGTGTTTTATCCGCAAATGTCAACTTGG
>JAAZHP010000063.1 GCA_012510625.1 Bacillota bacterium | reverse complement strand
GGCCGCCTCTACATTACTATGTAAACCATTCTGTGTGCATCCTACTTTGGCATATCTTATGAGGAGCAGGCATGCCTCAATCCCCTCCGACCTCCGACCTCCGACCTCCGATTTCTGTTGTATAAAAGCGGTATGAGCGGAGAAGATAAACAGGAGAAGAGCGGAGCAGAGCAGGTCAAAGCAGTTTATCCCTGCAGTAATTAAGGAGGCTTGATTATGCCTGTAGGAATGATACTTCTGCTGGGCATCTCCATCCTTATATTCCTCGGGCTGGCCCAGAGGGTCCTGGACCGGCTGGGCTTAACCGATCGGACTGCCCTTCTATTTATTGCGGCCATGCTTGTCGGCGGTTTTCTGCCCGAGATTCCCCTGACCGGAACCCTCTCCATAAATATCGGCGGCGGGCTGATCCCCATCGCTCTGGTAGTATATCTTTTTGTCAAAGCCGGCACCGCCAGGGAGAGAACCCGCGCCGCGGTGGCCATGCTGGCCTCGGCGGTGATAACTTATATTGTGCTAAAAATATTTCCCCTCGAGCCGACCTATGCTTTTCTCGTCGATCCCCTTTACCTGGTAGCCCTTATTGCCGGGGTGGCCGGCTACCTGGCAGGGCGTTCCCGCAGGTCAGCCTTTATCGCCGGTGTGGGAGCCATTGTTTTGAATGATATTTTTACCCGTATCGAGCTTTTTGCCCGGGGCGCCAAGAGCAATCTTGTCATTGGCGGGGCCGGTATTTTCGACGCTGTCCTGGTCTCAGGGCTCATCGCTCTCGGCCTGGCAGAGCTGATTGGTGAAATCCGTGAACGGCTGGGCGGCGAGCCCGGCGAGGGTTATCCCGAAGAACTCCGGGAAGGGCTGCGCGAGCCGGGCAGCGGCCGCCATGACGGGGAAGAAGGCGAATAGAAGCGCATGCCAATGTCCGAGTCTACTAACTGTAGGAGAAATGATGATCTATGAAAGCAACCCATAAGCGGGCGGTAGTTTTGGCTCTGGTCATCCTGTTAGGCGCTTTTGCCGCCGGCAGCAAGGCTGCAGAAAATTTCTTTGACTTATTTAATCTTAGCGAAAGCAGAGACGGCTATTACACGATGAAGGACCTGAAGGACGGCTCGCCGGTCCTGCGCACAGCACGCATCCTTCATCCCGGCGATGAGTATATCGATGAGGCTAATCGCTATTATCGCGTGGTCAGGCTCGAAGAAAAGACCGCATGGGTGGAGCAGGTTAAATCAAAGGGCCCTCTTGCAGGGGAAATCCGGGGCCCGCTTTCCACCGGCGGGGAGATGGCGGCCGCAGGCGATCAAAAAGGGAAACCGGCGGTGGGCATTTACCATACCCATGGCGCCGAATCGTATGTTCCCTCTGACGGAACCGATACCATCGACCAGGGCGGCGGTATCCTGCAGGTCGGGGATACCCTGGCCAAAGCCCTTGAGAATAAGGGGTTTGATGTTAACCACGTTCGTGAACCGCATACTCCCCATGATGCCGGCGCCTACCAGCGCTCCCGCCGGACAGCGGAAAAACTGCTTACCCAAGGAGATCAAATTATATTTGACATGCACCGCGATGCCGTGCCTCCCGAAGAATACGAAGAGGAAGTGGAAGGAGAGGAAGTCACCAAGATCCTGCTGGTCGTGGGACAGCAGAATCAAAACGCGGACAATAACCGGAACTTTGCCCTTAAACTGAAAGAGATTGCGGATAAAGAACATCCCGGGCTGATCAAGGGGATCCTGGGAGCGCAGGGCAACTACAACCAGGACCTCACTTCGCAGGGAATACTGCTCGAAGTGGGGGCGCATGAAAATGAGAGGGAAGACGCAGAAAATGCGGTGGCTCTCTTTGCCGATGTGGTGGAGATATACGTTGCCAGTTCCGCCGCCTCTCCCGGAGAAACCGCTCAGAGCAACCGCCTTTCCCTGGGCAGTGTTTTAAAAGTATTTCTGCTGCTGGCGGCGGTTCTTCTGGCTTACCTGCTCATCGCCGCGGGCAGCCTGGAGGAGTTTAAACGGAAAATCAGTAATTTCTTCCGGCGAGAATTTGCCGATCTGCGCAATTTCAACCGCAGGGATCGCGGCGGCCGTAAGGATGAGTAAAGCTCCGGCTTCTCTGTTTGGGTGATAACTTGGAGAGATACTTGACGGCCACTCTTCTCGGTATCGGCTTCGGGTTCGCGGCGCGCTGCCTTATGCTGCGCTCAGATTACCGCCAGTATCCCGCTTATCCTCACGGGTATGTGACCCATCTCTCCCTGGGCTTGATTGCGGCGCTGCTGGGCGCCCTGGCTGTGCCGGCGCTGCTGGAAAGGGAATTTACTGCTGTAACTTTCCTCTCATTGGCGGCAACCCAGTTCCGCGATATTCGTGAAATCGAGCGGGAAACCTTAAGCAAGCTCGACATTTCAAACCTGGTTGCAAGAGGGCCCGATTACATCGAAGGAATTGCCCGCGTTTTTGAAGCGCGCAATTACCTGGTCATGCTCATTGCCCTGCTTGTGAGCGGATTGACCTACCTGACCAATGTTTTAGCCGGTATAATTATGGGCGCATTTGCCCTCCTGGGCGCGCTGCGCCTGATGCGCGGGCCTGTCATCGGCCAGATTGCCACCGTCCGCCCGGGCCGGATTAGCTTCAAGGGCCCCAACCTCTTTGTCGAAGATATTCATTTCATGAACCTGGCCCGCGAAGAAGTCCGCCGCACCGTTCTCGCCCGGGGACTGGGCGTGGTTATAGAGCCCTTTGACGACAACGCCCGCGAAATCCTGGCTAATAACGGGCAGCGTATGGCCATCGCCCACGATGCCGCCACCCAGCTCGGGATCTACCGGGATGTTGATACCGCTGAATTTACCCCCATTCTCAGGCGGGATCTGGATACCGGCCGGATCGCCCTGCTCATCCTGCCCCTGGAAAAGGATATGGATTGCCTGGTTAGTGCGGTAAAGAATGTTCCCGTACTGGAGAGCTCTACTTCCCGCCCGCTGAAATCGCGGGCTGGCCGCGGCGCGGCAGACTGAAGGTCGAAAAGAGAGGTCCGGAGGCCGTTGAAAACCCAGATTAGCAAATATATTCTTGCTGTAGTCACCCTTGATCCGGCGCTGGTCGGCAGCGGCGGAGCCCCGGTTTTTGTCGCCCGCGACCGGGCGGAGCAAGATCGCATAGCCACCTACCTGGCCCGGATAACCGAAGGGGTAGTTCACGACCTTGAAAACGGCGTTTACATCCTGGTCAAGCACTAATGATTATAGTCTATTACAGCCGGAATTCGCCATGGCCGGCCCTGTTGGCCTCGATGAGGCATTGCCGTCCCGCCTTGCTGCCGGAACAGGCCTGGCGGGAAGCGGCAGCCTGGATGAAGGCAAATTACTGCCCGGGCGGGCAG